>DMSR01000087.1 GCA_003457145.1 Bacillus sp. (in: firmicutes) | reverse complement strand
GAAAGGGCATAAAGCTCAATCGATCGATAAAGTTCATGAGGAAATAAGGGCCATCAAACTTTATTGTTTCTCCGGTCTTTGAATGGCCTTTGACGATGCCTGGCCTGATAATCGTAATAGGTACTTCTGCTTTTAAAGAATCGACAAGGACTTCAGCTTCATATTTTGTTTCCTCATAGAAATTCTTATATGAAGGAGGTTTTATTAATTCACTTTCATATAACATTCCTTCCCGTCTGCCTGCTACATATGCAGTGCTGAAGTATGTATAGCGCTGGATATTCTTCAGGGATTTTACCCACTCATTCACATTCCTAGTGCCATCTACGTTCACTCGGAAAGCAAGGTCTCTAGGGACTGCCAGATCATATATAGCTGCCAGATGGAATACATGGGTTACTGATTCTCTTAGAAAGGTATTCTTATCAGACTGAATAGCCAGGCCAGCAGCAGTGATGTCGNNTCTTACTTTTCTCTGCATTGGCCATCTCAACCATCGATGGGAGAACAAGGACAAACACCTTTCCTTGCCCAGCGTTTTTTCGTAAAACCTCTCTCACTAACTGATTGCTGATAAATCCCGGAAAACCAGTAAAAAAATATCCCTTCCCCATTTTTATCCCCCTAAACCTTAATTAGCTATATTTTACCGGTATGTGCTTGCTTTAGCAAAATATTTTACTGACAATTCAGATAATAAGGATTGTTTCTAGCTTTTTAATATTGCGGTGTTCATTTATCCTTCGAAGCCTTCCGAATTTTCAAAGATCTAATTTTTTAATGCAGCTTTATTCCAAAGGCTGTTTTCGGATTGATTGTTGCCCTCGAATGATCCTTGAATTCTCAATCCTTATTGGCTTTAGACTCATTTATGAATTCTCCTGAACCGAGAAAGCATAATAAACCATAAAAATCAGAAGCTGATTTTTACTTTTATATAGAAAAGCAACGATGTTTACGTAAAGATTTATTCCAAGAGGCAAAATAAAATGGTGCCTGTCTCCACACAATCTGGGAGAGGCACCACCATTTAATTTACCTTCTTCTTCTCAAATCCTTGTTTGCTGGCTGTTCTTCCTCTTTTACAAGCTGAATAAGTTCTTCAAGCATGCCGGCCATTTCTTCCTTTGTATATTTCCCCTGATGGTTACTGGTTGATTTTTCCTCGAGACCTTTTTCTATTTCCGCACCATTAAGCTCTTTAAGTAAGTAGGCAGGCACCAAATGACCATCTGGAGTTGCATACATTTTGTTCATGCGCCTTGTATCCTTATCAAAGAAGCTATACACAACCGGTATGACAAAAAGTGTCAGGAACGTGCTGCTGATCAATCCGCCAATTACAGTAATTCCCATTGGCTGATTCATTTCCGTTCCTTCCCCAATACCAAGCGCAAGCGGAATAAGCCCAAGTATTGTGGTAAGTGCAGTCATCAAGATAGGACGTGATCTGTCTTTAACAGCTGCCACGATTGATTCATGCGGATTCATGCCCGCCTCTCTTTTCTGATTTATATAATCGACAATTACAATCGCGTTATTTACCACGATCCCTGCCAAAACGATTACACCAATAATCACAGTCAAGCTGACCGGTGTTCTCGTTGCTGTCAAAGCGATCGCTACACCAATTACCATTAAAGGAACAGTAAACATGATGACAAATGGGTATTTCAGCGATTCAAATTGAGCAGCCATCACCAGATAAATCAAAATAATCGCAAGAGCAAATGCCAGTATTAAATCATCCATTGAGGATTCAAGGAGCTCTCTGTCTCCCCCAAAAACAACCTCTGACTCCTCCGGTAAATCCAATTTTTCGATTTTCTTGTCCACCTCTTTAGAGATGTCTCCAAGATTAGTCGATGATTTATACTTCATTGTAAACTCAACAGCATCCTGTTGATTGATTCTCTGGATATTGACTGGCCCAGTGCCGACTTCGATATTTGCAACCTCACCAAGCGCAATATAATTGCCATCCGGTTTCTTGATCAACAGTTGCTTCAACCGATCAAGATTCTGGGTTACCTCACTGTCATACTCAACAAATACACCAAGGATTTCCCCGTCCTCACCCGGCATCTGTGTTGCCAAATTGCCTCTGGTCACATCATTAACTACCATTGCAATCTGTGCAGGAACAAGCCCCTGGGCACGTGCCTTTTCCCTGTCGACTATTACTTGAACTTCTTCCACTTCTTCCATTTGACTCGTTGTCAGTTCATTGACATCATCGAGCTCTTTTAGCGAATCATATATTTTGGTTACAGACTCATTAAGACGTGCCTCACTCGTATCCCTTACACTAAATGAAAGAGTATTCGGTGCCGATCCTGAAGTGGATTGAAGGTTAAACGATAGTTCTGCACTGGCATTCGCTTTCTCAGCTGCTTGTTCGAGCTCTTTCTTTTTGTCATCGACAAATTCGAAGGTGCTTCGTTCCCGCTGCTCCAGGCCATTCAGTTTTATATACAATTCACCAATATTCCCTTTTGTTGTTCCTCTGAAAGAGCCTTCCTGAGTGGTACCGACTAAACTCACATAAACATCAACATCTTCTTCATCCTTCAACTGTTCCTCAAGGGAAGATAGCACTTTTTCCGTTTCTGTGAGGGCAGCTCCGTTTTCCAGCTCAACCCTAACACTGAAAAACCCTTCATCCGTCGGCGGCAAAAACTGTGTCCCAACCGTAGTCAGGCCATATCCTCCTCCGGCAAGCATCAGTAATGTAACCAAAATGACAAAGAATCTGTACCTGAGTGCCCATCTAATAGACTTCTCCAATGTCCTCATTGAACTTGAACGCTGTCTTCTGGCTTCAACATTCTTTTTAGGAGATTTCAATAACCTGCTCGCAAGCATCGGAACGACCGTCAATGCTACAATTAAAGAAGCTATCAGACTGAAAGAAATAGTCATCGCAAATTCCGTGAATAGCTCGCCTATGATACCCGAAATGAATACGACGGGCAAAAATACAGCTATTGTCGTCAAAGTGGAGGCAGTAATTGCAGTGCCCACCTCTTTCGCACCATCCATTGCGGCCGTTTTAGGATCTTTACCCATTGACAGATGCCGATTTATATTTTCTATGACGACAATGGCATTATCAACTAGCATCCCAATTCCAAGGGCCAGCCCGCCTAGGGTCATAATATTTAATGTAAAATCCGAAAAAAACATTAATACAAACGTGAAGATGACTGAATATGGAATGGCAATCCCGATAATAAGCGGGCTCTTTACATTTTTCAGGAAAAAGAACAGGACAGCCATGGCAAGCAGCCCTCCGATAACGAGGGAATTTGATATATTGCCAATCGCTAACTTAATATAATCTCCCTGGTCAAAAAGAATTTCTGATTTGATTCCTTCATATTTCTCTCTTTCTAGCAAGGTTTCCAGTTCATTCAGAAATGCCTCGGAGACCTCCGCTGTATTGGCATCTGATTGCTGCAAAACACTGAGCAGAACGGAAGGAGACTGGTTCGTCCTCGTAATTGTACGATCGTCCTGTTTCTGCATTTCCACGTTGCCAACATCCTGCAGTTTAATCTTTTGCTTTGTCACGGGATTTGTGAACACCGTCAGGTTCTCAAGTGTATTTAAAGAATCAAGCGTACTGATAATTCTTGTCGTCAATTCTTTTCCGTCAGTTAAAATCGTATCGCCTGGCATCGAAATATCATTGGCCCTGATCAAGTCAACAATATCAGACTGACTCAATTTGTATGTTTTTAACTTCTCCTGATCCAATTCGACTCTCACTTCCTGTACGGAAGTTCCTGAAAGGTTGACACTTGCCACCCCATCAACTTTAGTCAACAGCAGCTCCAGCTCTTCAGCTAACTCCCGTAAGGAATCCGCATCCTGTTCAGAGCTCAATGACAATTGTATGATAGGAAACTGCGCCGGATCGAATTTCATGAACCGAGGCTTGCTCGCATCATCCGGGAGCTCGGCCATATCCAGCCTCTGAATAACTTCATCTTGAATATCATCGATATTGGTTGTCCAGGAGAATTGCATGAGAATCAAGTTTGCACCCTCTTGAGAAGTAGAAGTCATTGTTTTGATGCCTGGAAGTGTTGCCAGGTTCATTTCAAGAGGCTTTGTAACCTTTTCGACCACTTCTTCTGGGCTTGCCCCTTGATAATTTGTTACTACCACTCCAACAGGTGGATTAATATCAGGGATAAGCTTCAAGGGGATCCTCATCAAGGAAACAACGCCTAATATAATGACTAGAAACAGATC
>DMSR01000326.1 GCA_003457145.1 Bacillus sp. (in: firmicutes) | reverse complement strand
GAAAGTATAAGTCTAATTGATATAATCCATGTATTCCTGATGTAATAAGTGCAATGAGCAAGACTGGGATGATTAAATACAATAGCCCGGTGATTGTGTAAAAGTGATAGATTTTCTCCCTTTTAACCGGCATACTGTGCATTAAATCAGCAGCTTGCTTCACGTGCAGAAAACGGAAAAGAAAAACAGCAATCAATACAGGAACAGACACGAATAGAATAATTTGCAAACCAAAGTCGAATTTGAACAAGCTCTCTATTGGAGTAAAATAACGAAAATTTTGGTCTGTAAAAGTCATCATAATCCTTAGTGGAACGGCGAATAGCAATCCCAGGAAATATAATACAGAAATCCAGCCGACGCTCCGGCCAACCTGTTTGATCATCTCTTTATTAAACAATGACATTCTTGATGGCATAGCCGATATCCCCCATTTCATAAATAAAGATTTCTTCAAGTGTTAATGGAAGTATATCGAAGATGACCGGGTTCGTATCTTTAATTGCCGAGGTTATCTCCCCTTGGTTGCCCCTGATGATACAAAGCACAACGCTTCCCCTTCTTTCGCAATGGAGAATTTGCAGCTTTTCATGAAAATCTTCCGGAGCATCTCCCTTATATGCCAATTGAACCTTATGGATATCTGATTTGAGGTCATCAAGGTCTTTTTCTAACAGAAGTGAACCGTTATGTAATATCCCGATATAATCGCAGATATCCTCTATCTCCCGTAAGTTATGGGATGAAATTAAAATGGTCATTTCCCTGTCGGCAACATCCTGTATGAGCAGATTCTTGACTTTTTTCCTGGCTACCGGATCAAGCCCGTCCATCGGTTCATCAAGAATCAATATATCTGGCATTGTCGACAGCCCTAGCCAGAACGCAGCTTGGCGCTGAATGCCTTTTGAAAAGGTGTGTATTTTTTTGTTCATATTTAACTCAAATATCTCAGCTAATTTTTGGAAACGGCCCTCATTCCAAGTTGAATACATGCTCTTGTAATACTTAGCCATTTGTTTTACAGAATATTGCGGAAAGAAGTATGGCTGGTCAGAGATATAAAAGATCTTTTCTTTCAGTTGTTCATTCTCGTACACTGCAGCTCCATCCACTTCGACTTCACCGCTATCCTGTTTATAAATCCCCGCAAGCAATTTAATGATTGTCGTTTTGCCAGCGCCGTTAGACCCAATCAACCCATAAATAGACCCCTTTTGGATTGTTAAATTTACACCTTTTACAGCGGGATTTTTTTCAAATGTTTTATTTATATTTATCATTTGAATCATCTACTCGCCTCCCCCTTTTAAAACATCTAATTTTGTTATCAAAGCATGAATCTCATCCGCTGGCATACCAAGATATAATGCCTCTGAAATTAGTTTTTCGAGGTCCTGTTTCACCGAGGCAATCTTTTCGGAATTTTTATTAAAACCGGTCTGATTTACAAAACTACCCTTGCCCTTTTGTGAATAAATAAATCCCTGCACTTCTAATTCCCGGTAGGCTTTTTGAATCGTATTTGGATTGACTGTTAACTCTTGGGCAAGTTGACGCACGGATGGCAATTGTTCATCAGGTTTGAGCACTTCGTTTATGACTAGCTCTTTCATTTTGTCGACAAGCTGCTCATATATCGGTTTTCGGTTTCTCAGGTCAAGCTCAAACATAATGACCCCCAATCTGTACTAAGTGTACTATTTATGTTAATACAGTTAAATTATATGCCAACCTCTTCCAAAAAGAAAGTAGGTATTTTCTTAATAATTTCTTAAGAAAAATTAAGAATGGGAGATTTTATAGGACTGTTTTATTCCCTTTTATGCAGTAATACAGCATCTATGTACCAAAAATCTGAATGTCAATGTTCTTTTTTTAGTGTAATTTTACACTTATCATAACATGTTATCCAGGTAAATGAAAAGATGCCTTTACCATTTTTTAGTTCCTGCTATTGGATTTGAAAAACTCCTTCACTTTTTGGTCTTCGCTAAAGGTTCCTATAAAATTAATTTCCGATCAGAGCAGAACATAAAAAGCCATAAATAAGAAAACACATTAAATTGCAGTTCATTAACCATAATAATTTGAGAGGTGAAGAAGGTGAAATTTTTAATCATACTTGGACTTATCATTTCGAGCAGTACAGTGGATCAGCCTGATAAAATAACCATGATCTGGGATGATGAACCAGTAGTAGAAGTTCACAGAAGTGATTTCTCCATTACATGGTTCGGGTATCCAATCCTGAATCAAACGATGCTTGAAACATTGAACAATCAGTTATCTCGTCAAATCATGAGAAGCCCAATCAATGCTGGATTAGATGACAACGGCAACATCATACCTGAAAAGGCAGGATATATACTGAATCAAAAGAAATTCAAAGAACAATTTTCTGCTAGCTTTTTTCAAGAGGGACCATCGAAGATTGTACTCCCTACACGGGCCCTTTATCCTAAGGTGGACAGTGAAATATTAGCCAATATCCGTACTAGGCTAATCGGCCATTACATAACCTTTTTTAACAGCAATAATAAGGAACGGTCGCATAATATTACACTTGCGGCAGAAGCGATTAATAACCATGTCGTCTTCCCGGGAGAGACTTTTTCCTTTAATCAGGTAGTAGGGAAAAGGACTGCATCAAGGGGGTACCAGCCTGCGCCAATTATAGTCAGAGGAGAACTTTCAGAAGGAATTGGCGGGGGCATATGCCAAGTCTCCTCTACCCTTTTCAACGCGGCTGACAGATCGGGAATGAAAATTATCGAGAGATATTCTCACAGCAAACAAGTACCCTATGTCCCGCCTGGCCGGGATGCAACCGTAAGCTGGTATGGTCCGGATTT
>DMSR01000038.1 GCA_003457145.1 Bacillus sp. (in: firmicutes) | reverse complement strand
TTTCTAATTATTCAAAATATGTATGATTATTTTCCTGCATTTAATTCTTTTGAAGAAAAAAATTTCTGATAAGAGTAATGGATAAAGATCTATAAACAAAAAGATGCGGTCATCGTAGTGATGAATCCGCAAACTTAGTATGGTAAAGCGCGTGCCTGTTATGAAAAAACAGGATTCCGGAAAATTAAGCTGTTGCCTAAGCATGAATGGCATGAAAGTGAATATATTTGGACTGCTGGCTTATGGAATTTAGATTTCGGTGGGATTCTTCATAAGGCTGCATTTTNNTAAAGTTATGAGAAAACACCCGAGTTAAAAGGCTTGTTACCGATCCCAGAAATGCACTTCCGATAATGTCCGATGGGTAATGAATGCCGGTCCAAATTCGTGAAAAACCAGTCATTGCAGACATCCCGAGCATGAAATAGCCTAAAGTGCGGTGATACAGAAAAATTGATGTGGAAACCGCAAAAGTCAGCACCGTATGCTTGCTTGGAAACGTTGAGTCCATTTTGGAGGGAATCAGGATATCAACATGTCTTTTCATGAAAGGGCGGGGCTTAAAATAAATGAGCTTTATGAGCCACTGCAGAATTAGCGCGATAGACAATGAGCAGCCCGCTTCAATCACAATTCTTTTATTTGCACGATTTCTGAACCAAAGCATGATCAAAACCACGAGATATACATAACGGATTTTATTTGAAAAAAATACCATCAAGTTATCGACTGGGGCATAACGGCCTGATATAAGGTTGAGCACCCGGAAAATTTTAATGTCCATTTTTATGTTTCTCCTCAATATTTTTATCCTTACCTTTCCCAAGCTATTATTGAACAATGTATCCATAATAAGGAGCCAAAAGAATGGAAGTTTAAATTGGATTAATCAAGGGAGGCATAGATCCGAGAAGAATTTGCTTAATAAACAGGCTTTCAGAGATGTGTATCGTGATTGACAATTAGGTTGAATTGTTGAGAAGCAGAATTTGATATTTAAGTTCGAGGGGAACAGGTGAGGATTTTCATAGTGGAGAAATTTTCCCAAGTTCTTTTTTACCAAAAAAAAATCAAGCACTCGTGAAGCTGCTTGACCAAAGGTTTCGCAAACTTCTTTCTTTTTAGGCTGAGGTATTGGTCTTTTCATTGCCAATATCCTCCCTGCCTTGGTTACTATTGGTGACTTTGAACAACTCCAGCCCTCTAAGCAAAGCATCCCCTCCAAAGCCAGCCATGATGGACATCAAAAAGACTCTTAACAGTGAATCCGCTTCCGATGAAAGCACGAGCAAGCCTGCAGCTAACGACCCAGTTAGAATTTCCTCTAAAAACCCTAGGTAGATAAACTTTTTTGTCTTTCTAGGCATGATGATTTTGCCCCTTTTTCTCACATGACCCACCAATCCGACAAAGCCACCAATAAACACTGCGAGAATAATGTTTTCTGACATTTCTTCATCACTCCTAAAGTCTAGATTTTTGTTCGCTGACCTTAGGTAATTCTTGGTGTACTTCTATTATACGAGTATGAATAACAGAAAAGCATGTGTAAATTTAACGAATTATCAGTAAATTAAAGTTAGTAAAAACTAAGTGTAACTTTTTTTGAAATAGCTTTTTTTAAGTTAATCCGTGACCTCCTGAAAAAGTTACAGGCCTTTTGACTTAAAGTTGGGATTCATACTATTTACAATTTACTATTATAAAGATTACTTTTTTAAAAAGGATCTTCGAAAGATTGCTGGCAGATACAGATTTGTCAGCAATCTTTGTGAAGAAGATTTAGTCTCTTTCTAACAAAATAATCAAATTAAATTTGGAAAATGACAAAAAGTCAGGCACTGTACTAGAAGCTTTTCAAGGAGCTGCTTTATTTGAAAAACATAATTGTACAGTTGGCACTTCCAGTCATCCAAATGATCGCTATGGTAAATTAAACGGAGAACAAGTGAATGTATTAAAAAAAGAATTAATGGAAGAACTGAATATTAATTAAATTGGACAAGTTTATGAGCGTTTGTTATAGGGCAGAAATCACCAGCTAATTCCATATTTATTATTGATAAATTTTTATGAAGAGGGAGAAGAAAATGGATGAAATTTGTATAAAGCCATTATGTTCCTAAATTAAGGTTCATCTTAATGGTTAACTTAATAACTGTATATTTTTTCTGTTAAATATTTGGTTCAAATGCACGCAAAAATTCCGTTTGTTTGCTATGATAGAAGTCTGGCTTTTTTACTCACTAAATGAATTGGATTTTTATTCAAGTTTTAATATAAGGAGAAAATGCATGACAAACAAACTTCCATTTACTATTACCAAGGATGATACCTTTTTTGATTTGTTAGGTGATTATATTGGTGATGTATTTTATGATATTTTACCTGAACAGGGGTATGAACTTCGAGATGAACAAATCTATATGGCCTTTCAGGTCGAACAGGCTTTTAAAAATAAAGGGATCATTTTTGCGGAAGCAGGCGTTGGTACAGGAAAAACATTCGTATATCTGCTGTATGCTATCCTTTATGCCCGTTATACGAGAAAGCCGGCAATCATTTCATGCTCGGATGAAACACTGATTGAGCAGCTCGTCAAAGAAGGCGGAGATATAGAAAAACTCGAGAAGGCATTGGGCCTGGATGTTGATGTCCGTCTTGCTAAGGCTCGTGAACAATATGTTTGCGTGAAGAAGCTTGACCATCTGTCTAATCGGACAAAGGACGATGAGATTTTGGATGTCCATGACCAGCTGCCTGATTTTATTTTCGATGAAGGAGTATCGATGAATGCCTATAGTCGTTATGGCGATCGGAAAGAATATCCATGGGTTTCAAATGAAAAGTGGTCCACGATGGCGTGGGATCCACTACAGCAATGCTCTACATGTGATTGGCGCCACCGTTGCGGACAAACACTTAATCGCGATTATTACCGCCGTTCCGCTGACCTTTGTTTGCTCACATGACTTCTATATGGAACATGTTTGGACGAAGGAATCCCGGAAACGCGAAGGTCAGATGCCATTGCTCCCTGAAGCAAGCACGGTCATTTTCGATGAAGGCCACTTGCTTGAATTTGCTGCGCAAAAAGGGTTGACATATCGTTTCAATTCCCAGACATTGAATACTGTACTCACAGGGTATATGCATCAGGACGTGAGGGAAGAATCCCTCTACTTAATAGAGGATATTATTGAACTTCATGATGACTGGTTTGATCTTCTGGTTAAAAATTCTGTTCCAGTTGAAGGATCGAATCGNNTAAAGAACTGCCTCTTTTGCCTAGCATTAAAAGAACAGCTGAAGGCCTGGAGAAAAAGGTAAGTGAATTAATGGATCAGCTCGTATTTGACGCTGAGTTATTTGTCATTGATGACTATCATTTGAAAATCATGGAAGAATACCTTGAATTTTTCGCATATGGACTATCAATTTTCTTGAAAAATGATGAAGGGATTTTCTGGCTGGAGGAAAATGAAGTACAGACTTCCCTGGTGATCATGCCTCGTTTAGTTGAGGACATATTGAAAAAGGAAGTCTTCTCACAGGATATTCCATTTGTATTCTCGTCAGCAACACTATCTCAAGCTGGTGATTTCAGCTACATTGCCAAGAGCCTTGGAATCGACAGTTTCACTTCATTCACAGTAGCATCCCCATTTGATTATGAAGAGCAGATGAACCTGATCGGTCATATTCAAGAGGATGAAAATGCCAAGTGGGAACAAATTGGAAGAGACCTTAATAGTACATCTGGAAAATCACTCGTACTATTTTCAAGCATGCAAGAAATGAACAGGTTCCGTTCATGGGCTGATCGAAGCGAATGGCCTTTCGCCATCGTATATGAAGGGGATAGGGAAATCAGTAAAACAGTACAGGACTTCCAAACCGAGCAGACGACAGTGCTTTGTTCGTATAGTTTATGGGAAGGATTGGATGTGCCTGGTGAATCTCTGATTCAAGTGATCATTTCTTCATTGCCATTTCCGCCCCATGACCCTGTTTTCCAGGCGAAGCGTAAGCATGCAGTGAACCCTGTTCAAGAAGTCGACCTTCCGTATATGCTTCTTCGCTTGAGGCAGGGAATCGGCCGTTTGATCAGAAGCAGCCAGGATAAAGGTACAGTTCACTTATGGTTGACAGGCGGACAGAAGGAAAGGTACCTTGCTGATCTCATAGGAGTCTTGCCTGTCAAAGCTGACTTTTCGGTCTAAAGAACTGACGAGAAAAAGAATAATATACATTTGAATTACTTTTGATTAGGGGAAAGAAAAGAATCCCGAAAGACAATGGTCTTCTGGGATTCTTTTTATAGCAGAAGTGGGTCACGGCAGCAAGATTACCAATGTCTTTTTCGGCATCTATCCCGATCATCATCCCTGCTATCATCCCGTTCAGCAGCAACAAGGTCTCGGATTAAGCAACGACGAACTGCACGGCAAAAGTCTTCATCGTCAAATCTATCTCTTATCCGGTCTCGGTTCGGATAGAATACATCTGCTACATCATTGTTATTTCGATTGTATCCCATTTGATTCAACTCCTTCCCTATTTGTATTTGTTACATAATATCTTATGTTTAATTGGGACAAGGTGGGAGGGTATCAGCCTTATCTCTTTCTAAATGTGCGAATCATATAGACTATTGAGAGAGACACAAGGTGTTCAGATGAAAGAAGAAGTATGAAAATTTATATGTTTTTAAGGGTCTTTTCGTAATCTTTGCTGCTTTCTCTGCCAAAGTAAAGACCGGCAAGTGGGTTTTTACGAGTTTGATTGTTTTTCCAGTTCGGTAGTCCCTCGTATAGAGCCCCGAAGCATCAAGTAATGCGAGTTCCACATTATGTGCGAAAAGCAACATCATTGCGAAAACAGCTGTTTTATCATACGTATACAGTCTGGATTGAAGGACGTCCAAAAAATACTTAGCCATGTTTGTGATTGGTAATCCTTCACTGGTATATAATAGTCAAAAGGATATCCAGAGAATAAATTTATTAAAATGGAAAGCCTGCATCGATCTTTTAAATGTGGGTGTGTTCACAAGTGAAAAGGATAAGAATAAAGTTAATACAATATAATGGAGTTGATTCAATGAGTAAAGCAAAGAGTAAAGGCGGCGGAACAGGCAGAGGGACAGGCAAAAAAGGCTGGAACCGCTGGCAGTCTAAAGCCAACAAAGCTAAAAGTGCCAAGCCTTATAAAAGCAAAGGTGTCAAACACCAAGAGGATACAAAACCAACGAACGAAAACGAGTAGTTTATTACTGATATTTAAAGAATCCTCCCCTCCAAAAAAAAAAATCGAACTGCCATACAAGGCAGGAGGCCGAAGGGTAGGGGTTTAATAAAAGTTTCATAGAATGAAAAAAAGCAAGCGTAGGCCGCTTGCTTTTTTTTAATGCATATGGCGATAAACACCGATTACTTTACCTAGGATTGAAACGTTTCGCAGGATGATTGGGTCCATTGAAGAATTTTCCGGCTGGAGGCGAAAGTAATCCTTTTCCTTGAAGAAACGTTTGACTGTTGCTTCATCTTCTTCATTCATAGCAACAACGATATCGCCATTGTTAGCTGTCTGCTGCTGCTTGACGATGACATAGTCTCCATCAAGAATGCCAGCCTCAATCATACTGTCTCCCATAATTTCAAGCATGAATACTTGTTCGTCGTGAGGGACGAGGCGATCAGGAAGCGGGAAGTACTCCTCGACATTTTCAATTGCAGTGATTGGCATACCAGCGGTTACCTTTCCGACTACCGGTACATTTACCACATTATATTTAGGGATACGGCTATCCTCTTCGATTTCCAGAATTTCAATTGCACGCGGTTTTGTTGGGTCGCGCCTGATCAAACCTTTGCTTTCAAGTCTCGCTAAATGTCCATGAACAGTGGAACTTGAGGCAAGACCTACCGCTTCGCCAATTTCGCGTACGGATGGTGGATATCCTTTTTTCTTGACTTCACCTTTAATGAACTCAAATATGTCTTGTTGCCGTTTCGATAACTTCGTCATATTCACGCACCTCGTATATTTTCTTGTCCTAATTATACCATGTCGTCTGTACAGATACAAACATAAGTTCGAATTTTTGGTTGACATGAAACAAACGTTCGTTTTATAATAAAATCAAATGATACGAACGTATATTCGATAGGGGTGCTTTGTATGAAAAAAGTTTGGGAAAATTATTCTTTTGCAATTCTCCTTCTTGCTGTCAGTTTAATCTTTTCAGGAGTGGCAAAAATTCACTTGGATAATTCAGATGAGGAATACATAACTGTTACAATAGAAGAAGGACAGTCTTTATGGCAGATTGCAGAAAATTTTGCCCACAAACACAATCTATCAGAAAATGAATTTGTTAGCTGGGTGGAAAAAGAAAATGGGATTCTCGGTGAAAGAATCTATCCAGGGGATGAACTCATCATTCCGGTAGCAATAGATAGAGACGAGCCGACTCAATTAGCTGGATTAGAAAGATAAAAATGTATTTTGAATAAGGGGACATCATGAAAGCAATTATTTATTGCCGAGTCAGTACAACGAAGGAGACACAAGAGACTTCTCTTGCGAGGCAGGAGGAAGAACTGCTGCGCCTTGCAGACAGCTATGGGTTTGAGGTTGCAAGCATCATTAAAGAGCAGGCAAGTGGGTATGACCTCGAAAGGGATGGAATATTGGAACTCCTGGAGCTTATAAAGGA
>DMSR01000471.1 GCA_003457145.1 Bacillus sp. (in: firmicutes) | reverse complement strand
ATGATGCAGCGGCAGCTATGCGTTATACAGAAGCCCGTATGTCCAAAATTTCCATGGAGCTTTTGCGTGATATCAATAAGGATACAATCGATTATCAGGATAATTATGATGGTTCTGAAAGAGAACCAGTCGTTATGCCAGCAAGATTCCCGAACCTTCTCGTGAACGGAACGTCAGGGATCGCTGTTGGGATGGCAACGAACATTCCTCCACATCAGCTTGGAGAAGTTATTGACGGAGTTTTGGCGATTAGTAAAGACCCTGACCTGACTATTCAAGAGCTAATGGAAATCATAACAGGGCCGGACTTCCCGACCGCAGGGATGATTCTTGGACGCAGCGGGATCCGTAAGGCATATGAGACCGGCCGCGGGTCAATCACGCTGAGAGCCAAAGTGGAAATTGAGCAAAAGGCTAATGGTAAAGAGGTTATTATCGTCAGAGAACTTCCTTACCAGGTTAACAAAGCTAAATTAGTAGAAAAAATTGCGGAACTTGTCCGCGATAAGAAGATTGACGGCATTACGGACCTTAGAGATGAA
Organism: Bacillus sp. (in: firmicutes); assembly: GCA_003457145.1. Taxonomy (GTDB): domain Bacteria; phylum Bacillota; class Bacilli; order Bacillales; family Cytobacillaceae; genus Mesobacillus. The sequence continues at coordinate 2,084 of DMSR01000471.1, read as the reverse complement.
TCTGACCGTAAAGGGATGAGGATGGTCATCGAGGTTCGGAAAGATGCGAATGCCAATGTGCTTTTAAATAACCTGTATAAGCAAACGGCTCTGCAGACAAGCTTTGGGATAAACCTGCTCGCACTCGTGGATGGGCAGCCGAAGGTACTGAACCTGAAGCAATGTTTGGAGTATTACCTTGCTCACCAGGTTGTCGTCATTCGTCGCCGGACGGAGTTTGAACTTAGGAAAGCGGAAGCCCGCGCTCACATTCTCGAAGGGCTGCGAATTGCACTGGATAACCTGGATGCAGTAATCAGCCTGATAAGAAGCTCGCGCACTACTGATGTCGCCAGAGAAGGCTTGATGACCCAGTTCAATCTTTCCGAGAAGCAGGCACAGGCAATTCTTGATATGCGTCTTCAAAGGCTTACTGGTTTGGAACGTGAAAAGATTGAAGAGGAATTCCAAAATCTTATGCAATTGATTTCAGAATTAAAAGCGATCCTTGCTGATAATGAAAAAGTATTGGAAATCATCCGGGAAGAGCTCACTGAAATTAAAGAGCGCTTTAACGATACACGCCGGACGGAAATAGTTACAGGCGGCCTGGAAATGATCGAGGATGAAGATCTAATCCCTCGTGAAAATATCGTTATTACCCTAACCCATAACGGCTATGTAAAACGTTTGCCTGTTTCTACATACAGACAGCAAAGACGTGGTGGCCGAGGCATTCAGGGAATGGGAACAAATGAAGATGATTTCGTAGAGCACCTGATTACCACCTCTACACATGATACGATCCTTTTCTTTACAAACAAAGGGAAAGTTTACCGTTCAAAGGGTTATGAAATCCCTGAATTCAGCCGTACGGCTAAGGGGATTCCAATTATCAATCTTCTTGAAATAGATAAAGGGGAATGGGTGAATGCCATTATCCCTGTAGAAGAATTCGTAGACGATTGGTCCCTGTTCTTTACAACAAAAGAAGGGATTTCAAAGCGATCACCGCTTACCTCCTTTGCGCATATCAGAAACAATGGATTGATTGCCCTCAACTTGAGAGAAGGCGATGAACTTATTTCCGTACGCTTGACCGATGGAACCAAAGAGATGATTATCGGCACGAAGAAAGGCCTTTTAATTCGTTTCCCGGAAACAGATGTACGTTCAATGGGCCGTACTGCCACTGGTGTAAAGGGAATCTCCCTTGCTGCAGACGATGAAGTCGTAGGTATGGAAGTCCTTGAAGAAAGCTCGGAAATCCTTGTCGTAACCAAGAATGGATTTGGCAAGAGAACACCTTCCGAAGAGTACAGAAGGCAAGGGCGCGGAGGCAAAGGGATCAAGACGTGTAATATTACTGATAAGAACGGAAACCTGGTGACAATGAAGGTCGTAACCGGCGAGGAAGACCTTATGCTGATCACTACAGGAGGCGTATTGATTCGTATCCCAGTCAGCTCCATTTCAATGACTGGCCGTAATACTCAAGGAGTTAAGCTGATCAGCTTGAACAAGTCAGAAAATGAGTATGTAGCTACAGTAGCAAAAGTCGATAAGGAAGAAGAAAAAATCGACGATATAGAATTGGATGAAAACGGAGAGCCTGTAATCGTTCAGGAGAATAGAGAGAACCTAGAATCTGTAATAGACCAGGAGTCTTCCGATGCTTTACCTGCTACAGATGAAACAGATAATGAATAAATCTTTCTGAGGAACACAAAATTGTGTTCCTCTTTTTTGGTAAAATAAAGTAAACTTAATAATAAGAAATTTAAGCTTAGAGGTGGAAAGCCTTGCGTGTAGATGTAGATAACCTTATAGAGGGCTGTATTCTTACTGATGTTGTAATCAGCAAGACAAATAGGCCAATCATTAGTAAAAAGACCGTTCTCTCAGCCCAGTTGATTGAAGTTATTAAAGCTTTTCTCATAAAAGAAGTCGAAGTTGAAAATACATTGGTAAGTGGGGTGCCCTTCAATGCACCTCGAGTGGGGAAGGATCAAAAAATGCCTGGGAATGCTCAAGTGGAAAAAAATCCGAATCTGAATTTCATCGATTTATTCCTGCGGGCTAAAAAGTCTTTTAAAAAAGAGTTT
>DMSR01000524.1 GCA_003457145.1 Bacillus sp. (in: firmicutes) | reverse complement strand
GGGCTTGGCACAATCGGAGCAGGTACGATGTCAGCTGACGAGAACGGGGCTGGATTTCCAGCAGATAACGTAACCACTGGTACTTCATGAGTGACCGCAAGCCTCAAAACCTCTAACGGATTTGGAGAGACACTTAATGCCACGTTCAATGAAAATGGCTTAGATGTTCTGGATTTTGTTTCTGTAATAATCTTTTTAATCTCGTCAGCTGACATCGTACCTGCTCCGATTGTGCCAAGCCCACCCGCTTCAGAGACGGCAGCCGTCAAGATGGCATTGCTGATGTTNNGGGTTCGATCCCCTCCGCCGCTACTTAGAAAAGCGTAAGCGCCTTGGTCAGCCCCGACAAGCGTTGGAGGGCCGACCGATGAAGTCGTTCTTTGACTTCACCTGAGCGAACCGAAGTGTCTCGAGGGGCTAGGCGCTGGAGCTAGACACTAGTCATAGTGCAAAAAGTTTATAGTTTAAACTTTCTTATAAAGTTAGAAATGCTAACGAGCCTTCAAATGAAACTGCCAGGCTCTGAAGTTGGATTCATTACAAAAAGGAGTGATGATTTTGATTTTATCCTATCTGGATAAAAAGCCATCTATCAACGATTCCGTTTTCCAGGCGCCGGGGTGCTATATCATCGGGGATGTGAGAATTGGCAGAAATTCAAGCGTCTGGTTCAATGCCGTCCTGAGGGGAGATGAGGATACAATCAGTATTGGGGATCGCTGCAGCATCCAGGATAATGTAACCTGCCATTTGTTTGAAGGGTCCCCACTTGTCATTGAGGATGAAGTCACCGTTGGCCATAACGCCATCCTCCACGGCTGTACAATCAGGAAACGCTGCATCATTGGGATGGGGTCAACGGTACTTGATGGTGCTGAGATTGGCGAAGAATGCATCATCGGTGCCAATACATTGATTCCTGCCGGAAAAAAAATCCCGCCTCGCTCCCTTGTCCTTGGTTCACCAGGTAAGGTCATCAGGGAAATCGGCGAAAAGGATTTGGAGCTGATCCAGCTGTCGATTGATACCTATGTCCAAAAAGGCAAGGACTATCGAGAACATCTTAAAAATGAATAAAATTAACCAAGGAATTAAGATTTCCTAGGCTTTTCTTTTTAACACTATAGACTCTAATAACTCTCCTCAGCCTTCGTGTCTGTTCCCTTAAAGACGGTTGTTTCTAACGGGGAAATTTATTAATGGAAAATTCCAGGTGAAAAGATAAAGGTCAAATTGAATGTTATGCAGAATACTTTATTAAAACTTTAGTTTTGGGACTAGAGGGGTGTGATAATGATGAATCAAACTGTATCCCGATTCGTGTTGTTTGTTTTGGTCTATACTTTTGTGACAGGTTCTATGATGGGATTAGAAACTGGATTCGTTATGCAGTTAAATATCAGTATTTTTATTGGTCTGCTATTTATGATTGTAATGAAATTGACTGCTTTAGTTGAAAAGCAACAACCAACCAATGATGAAGGGAAGAAGGATGATAAAAAGCAGCTGTAGGCGCTAGACGCAGGCTCTTTTTTAGGCCAACAAAGTTCAATGACAAACATTGACCTTAAAATCAAAAAGGAAGAGGAGTTATCCTCTTCCATAAATATATTTATACCCACTTTACTATATCATCAAAAGGACGACGGGTTTTTGGATTAGGTTCCTTTGCACGGTAGCCAAAGGCGCACATAACGGAGATCTGGAAATGTCCATCCTCTAACAGCCCTTCTTCAGCAAGCAGATTCTCCATCTTTTTGATGTTAAATCCTTCAATGGGACAAGAATCGATTCCTATTTGCGCGGCGGCTGTCATCATATTCGCCAAGGCGATGTATGTTTGTTTGGAAGCCCAGTCCAATAAAGGACGCTCCCCCTCAAGTAAACTAAAATCCGACTTTTGAAATTCTTCAATTCTTTCGAGGTATTTTGCCTTAAACTCTTCAGGAAGCTTCTTAACATTTTCAAAATGGTCTTGCAGATAGTCAGAGTCATATTTAGTGTCTAGCTTCGTCCGTGCTAAAATCACCACAAAATGACTGGCTTCAGGCAGTTTTCCAGACGCCCCCCATGCCGTGTTTTTAATTTTCTCACGAAGTTCTGGACTTTGGACTACAAGAAATCGCCAAGGCTCGAAACCAAAAGAACTTGGTGATAATCTGCCTGTTTCTAAAATAAATCGAAAGTCATCTTCCGGAATTTTCTTTTCCGGATTAAACTCCTTTGTAGCGTGCCTGGATTGGAAGGCCTCAAGAATCTCCACTTTCAACGTTTCTTTATCTCGCATATCCATCTCTCCTTTTTGTGTTTCTGCTTCAAAACTTAACACAAATAGCTTTTTGTTTCATGTAAATAGTATTGGCTTTTTTTGTTTAGTTCTTTATCTTTATTTTTGCAAAGCACTTTTCGTTAAGTTGGCGGCTTTTACCCAAGAAATATCTGCCTTTTGATTTTTACTGCTTACTCCTGGGGCAATTAAACAGCGAGACACAGCCTTCATTTAAAATGGATATTTCTCTACGACTCTATCTTTCCTGCCCTTCGTTGCTTCAGCCTGGGATAATGAGTTCAGAATTGCCTCC
>DMSR01000123.1 GCA_003457145.1 Bacillus sp. (in: firmicutes) | reverse complement strand
CTGGCGGTCAAACTGTGGCGGTTCATACTCCTCGACTGCAGAGCTTTTGATGACCGAAATTCCTGCAACCCGTTCGTGCAGATAGCTCTGCACCTCTGCAAGTGCCTGTGAACGCATCCTCGTCAGCTTCCTCAGATTCCCAAAAAAATACCTTACCGAAAAAGCGTAAAAAGGAAACAGGATTAGAGAGACTAATGTAAGCTTGACGTCCATCGTGAACATGATAGCGGCCGCGATTACTATAGTGGCAATATCAAGCCACAGGTTCATCAAGCCAGTTATCACAAACGTTTTGGTCTGTTCAACATCATTGATGACCCTTGAGATGACCTCGCCAGCGCGGGTATTTGAATAATACCTGAAACTTAGGCGCTGAAGGTGAGTGAACAGCCTGTCCCTTATATCATAAAGAATTTTACTCGCTGTCCACTGAGCGAAATATTGGCGATAATACTCAATCGGCGGACGGAGCACGACGAAAACAACAATCATGATCCCCATCACCCAGAACAGCTTGTCCGACTTTTCGGCTGTGGTCATGGTGTCATTGGCAATGACATCATCCAGTACAAATTTTATTAAGAGTGGTATTAATAGAGGTATTGCAAATTTAAGGACACCAATGATTACGGTTCCAATAATTTGCCACCGATACGGTTTTACAAACTTTAAGTATCTGCGAATGCTGCCCAACCTTGTTCCCCCTTATGGAACTGTCTGTCTTTCTATCTGTTTGTAAGGATCTTTTTATAACTTGCTTGTCTATCGTTCAGCGCTTAAGAAAAAAGTCATCTTTGTATACGAAACAAACCTGTTGAAACTATTCAACAGGCTTCACTTGGATCGTCGGTGCTTAGCGGCGATAAGTTAAATACCGTTCATACCAAATATCGATAAAGTCAGGCGCAANNATCCAGCGAATCAGCTTTTCGACATTGTATTTCAGGATTTTGTCAATCACCTCAGGATACTGCATTTCTTTTCGGTGCCGCTCATATTCATCTTCATCGAGCAAATTAAACGTCATATCTGGGAATACCTTAATATCGAGATCATAGTCAATATATTTAACCGCTTCCCCATCAAATATGAATGGTGAGCTGATATTGCAATAATAATACACGCCATCTTCCCGGATCATTCCAATAACGTTAAACCAGAGTTGAGAGTGGAAGTAACAGATTGCAGGCTCTCTAGTTATCCAGGTTCTTCCGTCAGATTCCGTCACGACAGTCCGATCGTTGCCGCCAATCATAAGATTTTGTGTTCCCTTTAAGACGGTTGTTTCTTCCCAGACTCGATGGATGTGCCCACTGTGCTTATAGCTGTGGATTTGGACAGGTTCACCTTCGATGGGTACGCCCATTTTCTTCTCCCCTACTTTCCTTTCCCGGAAACTTTGCAACCTATCAATGTATATTTATCTAGAAAATTACAAAACGACAAAAGGCAACAAAGAACGATTCCTATTTTTTATTATTATAACGGTTCACGAGAGAATTTAAAACAAAAGAGCCATCGATTTCCTTCGACGGCCCATTAAAATTGCTTAAATTTTTATGAAAATTCATTTTTACCGGAATTTATCGAGTAGAGACAGCCAACTCCTGATAGATTTGGATAACTTCTTCTGTCTGTTTTTCAAATATTTGATGGATTTCCCGAAGTTCCTGCTTCTTTCGGCCAATTTCTGCACGAAGCTCTTCCAGATCAGCATTTTGCTGAAGTAAATTTAATTGTTTTTCGATTTCCTGACATCTTTCTAATTCAGACTGCAGATATAGAAGCTTTTCCATTGTTTGCATTTGCGTAGAGACCAGTTCGTTAAATTTGTCCATTCTTTTCCACCGCCTGTATATTTTTATCTTCTACATGTATTCGAGCAGGCAGAGTCAATTCCTTTGACTTTTTATGTAGATGATTCGGAACCTTTGTCGAATGGAATTTTCTTGATTCGGAAAAAAGAGATGCAATAACATACTCTGTGCTGGATTTTACAATCCATTTGGCTTACTGTTTAAAGGATTTTCATCTTCATGAACCATGAAGGCCTGCTGTTGACGATTTCACATCAACAGGAATAGGAAAAGGCACTCTTCATAGGAAGAATGCCTTTTATTAAAGGTGATGTTATTGTTGCTGGCCAGAGTTTTGGCCTTTACGAGCTTCAGCTTGCTGGTTTTGTTTGCGAACTTCCTGAGCGTTAGTTTCGCTAGCAAATTCAGTGCCGAATTGACCTTGTTGACCTTGTTGGCCTTGTTGTTGACCTCCACGTGCTGCTTGTGCGTTTTGTCTGCGCACTTCTTGAGCATTTGTTTCGCTAGCGAATTCAGTACCGAATTGGCCTTGTCCGCCTTTAGCAGATTGAGCGTTCTGTTGTCTCACCTGCTGAATGTTTGTTCCAGCTTGAGATTGATTAGGTTGTTTTGCCATTGTTATCACCTCCACGAATATTAGATTAACCACTCGTGAAGTGAACTATCCGAATTTTTTTATCCAATTTCACCCATAAATCAAACCTCTATACTAATAACGAAATTCCTCCGTCAACGATAATTGTCTGGCCGCGAATCATGCTTGATTCATCCTTCAATAAGAACATGACTGCATTAACCATATCTTCTATTTCTACCATCCTGCCGGCAGGTGTCTTCTTTCTAGTTTCAGCCAGCATCTCTTCTCTGTTCGGGAAATGTGTCAATGCTTCCGTATCTACAGCACCTCCTGATACAGCATTCACAACAATATTCTTCCTTGAAAGCTCGACAGCTAAATATCGTGTTAATGCTTCAAGGGCTGCCTTTGAAACCCCAACGGTCGTGTAATTTTCCAAATAACGGATGGATCCGAGTGAGCTGATACTGACGATTTTCCCTCCGCCGTTCTTGTCCATCAGCTTTGCCGCTTCCTGAGCACAGAACAACAAGGCCTTGCTATTGATGTTCATCGTCCAGTCCCAGTGTGATTCCTCAAGCTCCATTGCCGGCCTAAGTACCCCTGAAGCAGCATTATTGACGAAAACGTCGAGCCTGCCGAACTCTTCTTGAATTTGTTCAAACATTAATTTAATTTTGCTTACGTCTCCGACATTAGCTTTTACTATCAATACTTTCCTGCCAAGGGCCTCGATTTCCTCAGCTGTTTCCTGTGCTGCCTTCCTGCTCCGTGCATAGTTGACGATAATGTCGTACCCTTCTTTTGCAAGTCTAATGGCAGCTGCTTTGCCGATTCCGCGGCTGCTGCCTGTAACTAGTGCTACTTTTTGTGTCATATTTATAATTCCTTTCATGCTCATGTCAGGTTCCCTTTCTGGGTACCTGCACTTTCGTTATGTGTTTCATTTTAGCTTTTTAAGGTATATATGACAATGAGGAATGTCAGCTAGGTTAATTTCTCTTTTAACAAACATTGGTTAAATGGCAATAACCGCACAACAGACACCTTCCGTAAAACAGCCAGTGATAAAAACTGTTCAAGCTGAAAACACTAACCATAGGTTGATTTTATCTTGAAAGGATGATTTTAATGTATGTAGGCCGGGATATGACGGAACTGTCGATGATGTCGAAAATGGACTGGAAGGATAGCGAGCTTGCTTTTTTCCATCATTCTTTACAGCAGGTTGTTCCTTATTTAAATGTTGAAGGGCAGACAATCCACAGGGAAATAGTTGAAGAAATCGAGCGAAGAGGCGGATTGAACCGCGGAGAGGCTGATTATACTCATGGAACAAAGGTGTCCTACGATTAATAGCCATATAAAAGGCTGATAACCTATCTGGTTAGTCAGCTTTTTTATATGGTTCTTTACGTATTTTTGCAGCTTTCACACGAAAAGTAAACATAGGCTTTTGAATTTTTACTATCCTTTATCAATTCTTGGTTCAGCAGCTTCTCGAAAAGAGCCCTGTAGCTATAAACTCGTAAAGCAACAATCAATGCGAAGACAGCCTTTTATATTCAAAATACTGTTTAAGCATTTTTTGATAAGGCACTGGAAAAGCATACTCTTGCAGTTCCTCTTCGGTGACAAGTTTTAATTGCGGAGTATTGGCTACTACTCCTTCAAATTCACCGCTGTAAACCTGGATCGACCAGATTAGATGGGAAAACACATGGTCAATTTGCCCGAGCGCATCACCAATCTTCGGCTTGATTTTATAGAGCTCGTTAAAATGTTCAGCGAGCTGGTCACGCTGTCTCTGAAAATCAAGGCTTAGCTCAATGGTCGGCAGCTCCCATAACTGTGCAAGCAATCCTGTCTCAGGCCTTTTCCTAATAAGGATTTCACCTTTTTCATTGGTGAAAATTCCTGCCGCCAGCTGGACACTTTTTTGCTTTTGCTTTTTTGTTTTAATCGGCAATTCACTTTGTACTCCCTCATGAAACGCCTGGCAATGCTCCCTTACCGGACATAACAGGCAAGACGGGGAAGTAGGAGTACAGATTAAGGCACCCAGCTCCATCATCGCCTGATTGAAATAGGAAGGATTTTCATGGGAAATCACCGCCCTGACTGCCTGTTCGAAAATTTTGCGTGTAGATGCCTTGGCGATGTCTTCCTTAATCAGTAAAATTCGGGACAGCACTCTCATCACGTTTCCATCAACGGCTGGCTCGGGTTGATCATAAGCAATACTAAGGATCGCCCCAGCAGTGTATGGACCTACACCCTTTAATGAGGAAATTTCAACAAGAGAATCCGGCACTTTCCCATTGTATTTCTCATGGACTTCCCTTACTGCTGATTGTAAATTACGTACTCGGGAATAATAACCAAGACCCTCCCAAGCCTTCAGCACTTTTTCTTCATCTGCGTTTGCCAGTGCTTCGATGGTTGGAAAGTTCTCGAGAAAACGATTAAAGTAAGGTATGACCGTATCGACTCTTGTTTGCTGAAGCATGATTTCCGAGACCCA
>DMSR01000385.1 GCA_003457145.1 Bacillus sp. (in: firmicutes) | reverse complement strand
GATCCAGTTATAACCAGAATCGCGGAAACCGCCAATACAATCTTGGTATGCAGCGAAATTCGCGATTCTGGTTATAACTGGATCAGTTTTGATTTTCATCCTTGAGTATAATAATCCAGCGACTTTGAAACCAATGTCTCTTTCAGGTAAAATACTAGGTGCGGTCTATCAATCTGTTACACCCAGGACTGCCGGATCTAATACATTAAGTATTTCTGACTTAATGCCAACGACCTTATTCCTGATCATTTTTCTTATGTTTATTGGGGCGTCACCAGGATCAACTGGAGGCGGGATAAAGACTACAACATTTGCCATTTTAATTGGTGCAGTTAAATCCCAGATCCGCGGCAAGGAAGATGTAACATTTTTCGGACGTAGAATGGAAAATAATTTAATATATAAGTCTTTAACTGTTACGGTCATTGCGCTGTTTCTAATCATTTTTGTAACAATGATCTTGACGGTCACGGAACCTGGCAAAGACTTTCTCATGATTTTCTTTGAAACAACGTCTGCTTTTTCGACAGTAGGGTTATCAATGGGATTGACCCCTGAACTGTCACAGATAGGAAAAGTAATGATTATCATTACAATGTTCGCAGGCCGGGTAGGTCCCCTGACGCTGGCCTTTGCAATAGCAAAAAAAAGAAAAGAAGATCATTACCGTTACCCTTCAGGGAAAGTGATGATTGGGTAGGAGGATTTATAAATGGCAAAGCAATACGCGGTTATTGGGATGGGACGATTTGGATCGAGCGTTGCAACCTCTCTGTATAAGGAAGGCAACGAAGTACTGGCGATCGATAAAAGCGAGCAGCATATCGAGGATTACAAAGAGGAAGTGACCCATGCTGTCATCGGGGATTCCACTGATGAACAGACTCTTAAGCAGGTTGGGATCAGGAACTTTGATACAGTGATCGTGGCGATTGGGGATGATATACAAGCGAGTATCCTGACTGTTCTTATACTGAAAGAAATGGGAGTTGCCAATGTTGTTGCCAAAGCACTTAACAAGCACCATGCCCAGGTGTTATTCAAGGTTGGCGCAGACAAAGTGATTTTCCCAGAACGGGACATGGGGGAACGGGTAGCACATCAATTGATGGCATCACCAAATGTATTGAATTTCATCGAACTGTCCGATGATTACAGTATTGAAGAAATTGTCCTTCCAATGAGCATGGCTGGAAAGAACTTGATTGAAATCAATTTGCGCGCAAAATACAATATTACCGTTATTGGGATAAAGACCGGGACAAAGGTTGATATTTCTCCAGACCCAGAAAAAACCTTGCGGGCTGAAGATATCCTGATTGTTCTCGGCGAAAACAGTGACTTGGATAAGTTCACGAAAGTAAGATGATGACAAAAAAGGCAGGCTGCAGTAAGACAGCTTGCCTTTTCTATGTGTATTGAAGAGTCTTGATCAAATATTCCTCAACCAGGTCTGCATCCATTGGTCGGTTTATAATATAGCCTTGTGCAAAATCACAATTCCCATTCTGTAAAAATTGGTATTGTTCGTTATTTTCTACACCTTCAGCCACAACTTTTAAATGGAGGCTGTGAGCGAGTGAGATAACAGCTAAAGCAATCGAGGCATTAGCTTCATCATATTCTAAATTGCAGATGAATGATTTGTCTATTTTTAATATATCAATCGGGAAAAGCCTTAAGTAATTTAGTGAAGAGAAGCCTGTCCCGAAATCATCGATGGAGAGTGTAACTCCAAGGGATTTTAATTTCTTCAAGACTATGACTGCTTCCTCAGGCTGTTTCATGATCATGTGTTCCGTTAACTCAAATTCCAAAGAGGAAGGGGGCAATTCCGTTTCAGCTAAAACGGAAACAATGATATTTTCTAAGTCTTGTTTTTGGAACTGTTGTGGCGATAAGTTTATGCTGACTGATAAATTGGTCATTCCTGCATTGTGCCACTTTTTACAATGACGAGCTGCCTCTCTGATGACCCATTCACCAATAGGAACGATCAAGCCGGTTTCTTCAGCGACATGCAAAAATGAATCAGGGTAGAGCAGCTCGCCTTCTGGAGTCCTCCATCGGATAAGTGCTTCAAAACCATAAATTAACCCTGTAGTGAAATCAAGTTTTGGCTGATAGTGCAGGATAAATTCATTTTGGTCAAGAGCCCTTCGCAGCTGGATATCGATATTCATCCGTTCTAACGCAGTTTGCTGCAAAATTGGATTAAACAAGGTAGCGCAATTTCTGCCATTATCTTTGGAACGATACATCGCAAGGTCTGCATTTTTAATTAAAATATTTATATCATTTCCATCATCAGGACAAATACAAATTCCGATACTTGTAGTTACATTAAGTTTTTTTCCATTGATATGGAAGGGTTCTTCGAAAAGAGTCTTGATTTGCTCACTAACCAAAAACACTTCTTACCTAGTTGTAAGAGATGGAAGCAATAGAATGAATTCGTCTCCGCCAAGTCTTACTCGAATCGTATTAGTTCCACTGACCAGTTGAAGTCTTTCTGCCACTTTTTGAAGGAGCCGGTCACCTGTTAGATGTCCAAAACTATCATTAATCACTTTGAAATGGTCAAGGTCCAGAAGGATAATCCCGATGTAGTCATCCTTCATTTTGTGTGAGATATGATATTTCAGCTGGGACTGGATATACCAACGGTTCGGCAGTCCTGTTAATGCATCATGATATGCCATATGCTCAATTTGCTGCTCTGCTTTTACACGGGCTGTAATATCAAGGCCAAAACCCAGCAGGAAATCCTCATTCAGTTCTTCTGAATGAATGATCGTTTTACCGGTGAACATATGGAATTCCTTACCCTTGAATCCTGCAACTCCCTCTTTTGTAATCAGCTTTCTTTCCTCCCATACAACCAAATCATCCTCGCGATTTTGCTTTGCAATCTCCTTAGGGAAAAAATCAAAGACTGTTTTTCCGACAAGTTCTGGCAAGGACAAGCCATTTGCCTTGCATGTATGCTCGTTTGCAAAAATCGTACAACCATCCCGGTCTTCTAAAAATATATTAATAGGCAGTGCATCAAGGACCTTGGTGTTCAGTGATTCATTGATTAACATCTGTTTAACTAACAGCTTCTCCCTTGTTTCCAGCTCTTTTATCCTTGCGCGCAAAGCTTTTATTCCCTGTATTTGATCCTTGTTCATCATCAATCCAGTCTTCATCCGTTTCCCGCCTTTTTAAAATAGCCATATAACAACAAGGTCAATATTCTTCGTCCGTTTGTAAATTCAATGTCATAATCCTATTGTAAATACTGATACTCATTCAGAGCAGCTAAAATATGACAAATTAATTAAAAAGACCTGAAAAAGCGATATTTTTTTCAATAATAGGCTGCTATTCTTAAAGGAGGGCTTCAAACAGGTGGGAGGGGTTACCTGCTATATATATGATTTGGCATAAGAACTAGCCCTGCATATATTGATGACCGATATTCTTTTCGCGCTGCCTCACAAAGCTTAAATTCTATGGAACAACCACATGTGATTGTTTTTTATGCATGAGTTCTGATTAACCTTTATAATTATAAGAATAAGAATAAGAATAAGAAAACAAGGGACTGGCAGCTTAGTTAGCTTGCTGAAAGAAAAGGTGAATTAGGATGAAACAAGCTGATCTATTTTTAGCGTTTTTTCGGGTTGGAATCCTGGGGTATGGAGGCGGGCCGTCTTCTATCCCGCTAGTACATAAGGAAGTAGTAGAGAAATATCAATGGATGGACACGGATGAATTCAGTGATATTCTGGCACTGGGCAATGCCTTGCCCGGACCGATTGCTACGAAGATGGCGGGTTACATCGGCTACCGTATCGGCGGCGTGTTGGGGATGGTGAATGCCTTAATGGCTACGATGGTTCCGACAATTATATTGATGATCCTGCTATTGACTGGCTTGAATTCATACAAGGATGAACCATGGGTGAATGGAATGGCTGAGGCAGTTGTCCCTGTGGTTGCAGTCATGCTGGCGGTCCTGACCTGGGACTTTATAAAAAAATCAGGGAAATCGAAGCTTGGCTGGGGGTGGACACTGATCATCCTGGCTGGCAGCTTGGTGTTTCTTGAATTCTTGAATGTCCATCCCGCCATTTTGATTTTCGTGTTGTTGATTGGTGCATTACTGAAAAAAGATGCTCCCATTTCAAAAGGTGAAAAAATGGGGGGAGACCAGGAATGATCTATTTTAAGATCTTCTGGGCCTTCTTTATTCCAGGAATTTTAGGCTATGGAGGCGGCCCAGCTTCGATTCCGTTAATCGAAAATGAAGTTGTCGATCGATATGAGTGGATGACAGTTAAAGAGTTCAGTGAAGTACTCGCAATGGGAAATGCGTTGCCTGGACCGATTGCTACGAAAATGGCAGGCTATATTGGA
>DMSR01000357.1 GCA_003457145.1 Bacillus sp. (in: firmicutes) | reverse complement strand
GGAGACCGAGGCGGCACAATCGTCGGTACTGGAACACCAGAACAAATCGCCGAAATACCTGATTCCTATACAGGTAAATACCTGAAGCCAGTACTCGATCGCGATCGATTGCGAATGAAGCAGCAAATAGACGAGAAAGAGAAAAGCACAACCAACGCATAATTGCTTAAAGAGGGTGTCCCAAAGTACTTTTGGGACACCTTTTCCTTTGGAGGATATTGTCAGTGTAGCTAACAGCAAAAAAATACTAATACCTCCTTGAACACAATAAATCTAGGAAAACTCAAGATAGCACTACACAGGAAAAAAACAGCTACTTTTCTTAAAACCCGCATATGAATATGTGGAGCACCCAACTTATTCCGGTAAGAGTCACTTACAGCTGGATTCTAAAATCCAGGGAAATTGTCACTAAACTTTTGAAAAGGCCGCTTGACTTTTGTCTGAGTATGAATATGATTTGTCGAACTAAATTCAAGGAGTGATGAAACTTCTTTGGCATTTTTTCGTATTAATTGTTAAGGAGATGAAAAGGATGGATACTAGAAGAATATTGTCTGCCTTATGCTATTTTAGTATTATGTTTGCCGGCATATTATTTCCTTTAGTCGCATACTTTGCCTCGGAGGACCTGGAAGTTAAACAGCATGCGAAAAAAGCTTTTTATTCACATCTCATCCCGCTGATCCCTTTGCCGCTCATTTTGGTATCGGTTTATTTTGATATCACGAGGAATCCGGCAGGTTTCCCAGTGCTAATGTTCGCGAGTTCTATGTTAATGGTTTTATTGAGCCTTATTGTTTTAATTTGGAATTTAGTCAAAGGCGTAAAGGTTTTAAATATAAAGAATTAATGTGAGGAGGAAACAAAATGAAAGAAGAGCGAAAACGGATTTTGAAGTTAGTTGAGGACGGGAAAATCACCGTTGATGAAGCATTGTTCTTAATTGAAGAGCTTGAGAAAGGCGGAGCTAAGACGGAGGAAAAGACAACTGCCCTATCAACGAATGTGAAATTCGAAGAGGCGAAGAAGCAGGAGTACGGCACTTACAAATTTAATTCAGTAAAAGATATGGTCATTGACTTTGTGGATACGGCATTTAAGAAAATTAAGGACTTTGACCTGGATTTAAATTTTGGGCATTCGGTTGATATCACCCATATTTTTCACCAAGCCGATGCCTATTTGAATCAGTTAGATATTGATATGGCAAACGGCTCTGTACAGGTGATCCCATGGGAACAAAAGGATGTAAGGATTGAATGCAGTGCGAAGGTGTACCGTGTCGACAATCAGGATGAGGCACGCCGCAGCTTTTTAGAGGATGCCATTTTTGCGATTGAAGGACAGAAGATGCGTTTCTCTGTCCAGCAAAAGTGGATGAAGGTGGACGCGATTGTCTATGTTCCAATCGAAGATTATGAAAATGTACGAATCCGTCTGTTTAACGGGTCTATCCAGAGTGAAAACTTAAAAGTGAACGATTACCGGGCCAAAACGGCAAATGGAAAGGTCGTTCTCGAGAAAGTGAAGTGCGGCAAGCTTGAGGCCGAAACGGCAAACGGACATATTGGCATCCACAATAGTTATGTCGGCGATTTGGAAGCTGAAACAATCAATGGAGCAATAAAGGTTGATGGAGATTTCAAGAAAGTGGATTTAAAATCCTTCAATGGCAACCTGACATGTACTGTCAATAACCGTGATTGCGAAAGCGTGGAGGTAAATGCTACTACAGGAAGCCTTGAAGTGTTCCTTCCCGAGAAAACACCGGCGATTGGCGAGCTGAAATCAAACCTTGGCGGCTTCAAAATTGAACTTGACGGCATTCAGATAATCGAAGAAAAAAGTGATATGGTCCAAAAGACACTCCGCTTTAAGCCTTCTGATGGTGATCTTCATGCTGTAAGATTATATGCGGATACAAAAACTGGCTCCATTGCGGTTAAGAAAACGGTGGAGGAGTCCAAGTAGAATAGCATGAAGGTGTTTGATAGGAAATTGGATCGTTCCCGATCAAATAGAGTATTGGCAGGAGTATAAGCGGAATTGCAGAATCGGTGGGCATGGATGCTGCACTAGTAAGGATCTTGTTCATTATCCTGCTGTTCAGCACAGCCTTTTTCCCCATGGCTGCTCTTTATTTGATCATGGTATTCGTACTTTCAAAAAAGGAGGGATATTAAAATATGAGGTGGCTGCTCGGTATTGTTATAAATGCAATTCTTTTTATGGCTCTTGCTGGTTATTTTGAGAATGAGATTTACTTATCAGGATTTGGGGCAGCGCTGGGGGCGAGCTTTGTCCTTTCAATCCTGAATATACTAGTTCGCCCAATCCTGATTTTGCTGACATTGCCAGTGACGGTCCTCAGCCTGGGGTTATTCCTGTTCGTCATAAACGGAGTGACGATTATGCTGACTGACAGTCTGATGGGCAGTTCTTTTGATATCGATGGTTTCGGAATGGCGCTATTGACAGCCATCATCATGTCAGTTGCGAATCTGATCATTCAAAATACTGTTCTCAAGGAATCGAAAAAATAAGAAGAAAAAGGCCGGCACATTGATGTGTCGACCTTTTTTTCTATTCGGCATCAATGAAGGCATCGAAACCTGCCTTTCTCAAGCGTACGGCCAATTCCTCGAGAACAGTATTTTGAATGATCAG
>DMSR01000284.1 GCA_003457145.1 Bacillus sp. (in: firmicutes) | reverse complement strand
AGCCGCAAGACTATATTACGAGAAATTAAACCAAGGAGGTATTGCCCATGAGAAACACATATGACGCAATAATCATTGGCGGGGGCATCAATGGCAGCTCGATTGCCTTCCAACTGGCAAAGAGAGGCCGCAAAGTAGCCGTCCTTGAAAGGGAAAGGATAGCCTGTAAGTCATCAGGTGCTGCCGCCGGGATTCTCGGTGCACAAACTGAACTGACAGAGGATGGTCCCTTGTTTGCATTTGCCAGGAAAAGCCGGACAATGTTCCCAGAATTGGTAAAAGAACTTGAAGAGCTTTCAGGCGTCCATATCGGCTATCAGAACAAAGGAATGTACAAGGTTGCTGCGACCGAGGAACAGCTCCTTGAATTAAAGGATTTAATCAAGTTTCAAACTAGAGCGGGTGAAAAAGCGGAATGGCTTCCAACCGATGAATTGCTTAAACATGAGCCTAACGTTTCAAGCAGCCTGCTTGGAGCCATGTATATNNTTCATCCTCCAGGGTGACAAGGTAACCGGAGTCCAAACAGACCAAGGGCCAATCCATTCGGAAGCTGTCGTCGCAGCAACAGGAGCCTGGAGCAAATTCCTAGTGGAAAAAACCGGGCTTTCCTTGCCCATATCTCCCGTGAAAGGCGAATGCTTCTCAGTGATCGCAAAAAAGCCGCTCATAAAAGGCACGGTCTTCTCCCATGGATGCTATATCGTTCCTAAGCAATCTGGGAGATTAGTAGTTGGTGCAACCATGAAACCCAACACCTTTGATGAGAAGGTGACTGTGAGCGGAATTTCCGCGCTGATGGAAAAAGCAAAGCTTCTTGTGCCTGGCATTGCCGATGCTGAATTGGAACGTGCCTGGGCCGGGATCCGTCCGCTTTCTGATGACGGTTTACCGTTTTTAGGAGAACATCCTTCGTACAGAGGACTGTATATTGCAGCAGGACATTTCCGGAACGGAATCCTTCTGTCACCGGCAACCGGGGAACTGATGGCAGATTTATTGGATGGAAAAGCTGAAGATTTGGGTCCCTTCCGGCTTTCGCGCATTTCCGGAAGAATCCATGCCTGAAAGGAGGCTGAAAAATGGATCTGATAATTAATGGTGAAAAAATGAATATTCCAGACACTGCTAATACTGTTACAGAGCTTCTGAATCACTTCCAGCTTGGTGATAAGGTTCTAATCGTGGAATTGAATGAAGCTATTTTGGAAAAAAACTCGCTTGATGACACCTTGCTTTCAGACGGTGATCGAATAGAAATCGTACATTTTGTTGGAGGCGGATAATATGTTAAAAATCGGACCATATGAATTTAACTCTCGTTTAATGCTTGGAACTGGAAAATATCCTAGCTTCGAAATCCAAAGGGAAGCGGTGGAAGCTTCTGAAACAGAAGTGCTTACCTTTGCAGTCAGGCGCATGAATATTTTCGAATCTAACCAGCCGAACTTTCTTGAACAGCTGGATTTAAAGAAATATAAGCTTCTCCCCAATACGGCAGGAGCAAAGACAGCTGAGGAAGCTGTTAGGATTGCCAGATTATCGAAGGCTTCCGGGCTCTGTGACATGGTTAAAGTGGAGGTCATCGGCTGTGATAAAACCCTTCTGCCTGATCCCGTGGAAACGTTGAAAGCTTCAGAAATGCTATTAAATGAAGGATTTATCGTCCTTCCTTATACATCGGATGATGTCGTGCTTGCCAGGAAACTTCAGGAGCTTGGCTGCCATGCTGTCATGCCTTGCGCCTCCCCAATCGGTTCGGGGCAAGGAATCATCAACCCTCAATATCTCAAATTCATCATTGAACAAGCGACTGTGCCGGTCATTGTTGATGCAGGAATTGGCAGTCCTGCCGATGCAGCGGCAGCAATGGAGCTCGGCGCGGACGGTGTGCTGCTGAATACAGCGGTCTCTGCAGCAAGTGACCCAGTTAAGATGTCAAAGGCTATGAGATTAGCAATCGAGGCAGGCAGACTTGGGTTTGAGGCAGGAAGAATGCCGAAAAAACAGTACGCATCCGCAAGCAGTCCTGCCGAAGGAATGATTTTTAGTTGAGCAGCCGATACTCCCGCCAGGAATTATTCGCCCCGATCGGCAAAGAAGGCCAGGAAAGACTTCGGAGTAAGCATGTATTACTGATCGGCGCGGGTGCTTTGGGTGCAGCAAACGCAGATCTGCTTGTCCGGGCAGGGATTGGCAAGCTTTCGATTGTCGACCGTGATTATGTTGAGTGGAGCAACCTTCAGCGCCAACAGCTTTATTGTGAAGAAGACGCTCTGCAGAGAATGCCAAAAGCAATGGCTGCAGCAAGCAGGCTAAGGGCCATCAATGCCGATGTCGAAATCTCCCCGTTCATACTCGATGCAGGGGTAATGGAGTTAGAGCAGTTGATTGAAGGTGTCGACCTGATCATCGATGCAACAGACAATTTTGATATTCGCCTGATGATTAATGATATCTCCCAGAAACACGAAATCCCGTGGATTTATGGGGGCTGTGTGGGAAGCTACGGCTTAAGCTTTACGGTTATACCGAGAGTTTCCCCATGCCTCAGCTGCTTATTGGAGACCATGCCATTGGGAGGGATTACCTGCGACACAGCAGGAGTAATCCAGCCTGCCATACAGATGGTCGTCGCGCACCAGTCGGCGGAGGCTTTGAAGATTTTAACCGGGGACCTCGAATCATTAAGACACAAGCTTGTCTCTTTTGATGTATGGAAAAATCACTATAGCTCAGTCAATGTCTCTTCCCTGAAAAAAGAATCCTGTCCCTCATGCGGACAGAAGCGGTCATATCCTTTCCTATCCTATGAAAACCAGACAAAGGCAGCCGTACTTTGTGGAAGGGACACTGTACAGATCAGGCGCGGAACCATCCAGGCCAGAGACCTCGATCATTTAGAGGATACACTCGGCGCTCTTGGATTAAAGACACAGCGCAATCCTTTCCTGCTTTCTTTTTCAGTTGATACGGCAAGGTTAGTTGCCTTCCAGGACGGAAGGGTATTCGTCCACGGAATCAAGGACATCGCCGAGGCAAAAACCCTCTACCATCGGTACCTGGGATGATAATTTTCAAGAGGTGTGTATAATGACAGTTTACAGAGCATTGACGATTGAAAGGATCGGATAGCGGTTTCACNNAAGTGTCATTCCCATTGTGAGGACATGGCGCTTTTTTGATTTTTCCAGAAGTAGTCTTCCAAATTAAAAAAGGCTAACACATCCCGAGAAGCAGATGGGTTAACCTTTTGAAAAATTTAAATGCTGTCTTCCTCCTGAAGAAACTCATTTGCCAAATTTATATATTTGGAAAGAGTCGAAACGGACAGACCGTATTTTTTTGCGACTGCTTGTTTCGAAGTCTTGATGTCTCTTAGCTTATCCCAGAGATAATCTACAGATGCAGCCCATGCTTTCTTGTTTTTAAAATCGTAGCCCGCCTTTGCTGCCTGCTCAAAAACTGAAAACCACATGATGTAGACGCCAGCTTCATTCTTTCCGATTGGCTGGTAATGGTCATAAAGCAGCTTTGCCGTTTCATGCGCACCAGTGACCTCATCTTCCTTGTGGTTCAGCTTGCCAGATGCAACAAATGCCAGATAGGATTTTTCCATGTCCGTCAATTTGTCGGGTAGCGTCTTGGCTGCAAGAATTTCCTGTTTCTTTGCCGAGATTGATGTCAGGAAGAGTGCAAATAGGCGTTCTTCGGCATAATCACTGTTTAACTGATTAAGAATTGCGGCTACCTGGGATTCGAATTTTCCGCCTGGATTTTCTGCCCACGGTTCCATCCCTTCTTTTTCAGGACTGTACTCGAGTACTTTCTTCCAGATTCCTCTTGCGGAATGTTCTCTGCCTGTGAAATAGGAAGCATGCGCCAGCCAGTAATAAAAAGCACCATCGCCTTCAAATCCTGATTTTTGCAGCTTCTTCAGCCACCTGTAGGCCAATTCATATTCACCGATCAGCGCAAAAGTGGCACCAAGCTTGAACTGGTGTTCCACATGGATGGGATGTATTTTGCCCAAAGAGCCTCTTAGACTAACAACTTCGTCTTCATGGCCTTGATAATGTGCAAAAACTAGTGCGTTGCACAAGGCATGCAGATTCCCCGGATTTTGCTCAAGAACATCATTAAGGATGTCTCGAGCCTTGATGGTTTCCCCAAGATAGAAATAGGCAAGCGCCAAATTGTTATAGGCCGACCAGTATTCAGGATACTCTTCGATAACCTCGTGAAAAATCTCGATCGCTTTCGGGAATTCGCCAGATTCAAGATGGTTTCTCGCTTCTTCCTGCTTGATGATCAAATCATCTTCTTCGTAGAAATCTTCATCCATTTCCTCTGCTTCAAGCGTCAGCACATCCAAAAGGTCATTTGCGTCTTCCGCAAACTCCCCATCTTCATTCTTTTCAAGATATACGTTAGCATGCCTGAACGCATCTCTGAACAAGCCCATATGAGCATAGTTATTCGCTAAAAAATAATGGCACTCTGCCATGTTTTCATCAAGTTCTTCGAGGATCAAGTGCAAAAGACGGTTCGACTGCTGGTAATCTCCCAACTCCGATTGCACAATTGCCAGCTGGCACATGATCATCGGTTCGCCGGGTTCAAGCTGCATCGCGCGCTCGAAATACCGCTGGGCCTTGTTAAGATCCCGTCTATGGAAAGCCTTGACCCCTTTGGT
>DMSR01000455.1 GCA_003457145.1 Bacillus sp. (in: firmicutes) | reverse complement strand
ACTATCTGCTGTATTACTGGGTCCATATTATGCAGTCGCTCAGGCGTTCGGGATTTCACTATTGAGGAACCTGATGGGGACCGGCTCGGTATTTGCTTTTCCGGGCAGCATGATTGGCGCTTTACTTGCTGCCTACTTATTCAAGAAAACGAAAAAGATTGTCTTTGCCTTCACTGGTGAAGTGGCAGGNNACTGGTATTTTAGGGGCTGTTGCCTGCTATCCAATTGCCACTCTTTTACTAGGGAAAGAGGCGGCTCTATTCGGGCTGGTCCCAGCATTCCTTGTAAGCTCACTGGCTGGTGCTGCAATAGGGTTTGTTATTTTAAAGATTTTCCTGAAGAATGCTGGCAGCAGATTAGAGATAAGCCAAAAAGTATAGGCAGTAAATTGTTGGGAAAGGTTTCCTTGAATTGTCTTTGCCTGGAATTGAAGGCTGAACTGCTATATGATAATTAAAAGAAGCTATTTTCGAAATAGAAAGAGCTTAGATGTGAATATCGGCTCTTTAGGAATTCGTTCTAATCGAAAAGGACGATTAAACCGCCGTTTAGTGTTTACGGTATAAAGTTTACGAAAAGAGCTTTATAGACTCATATATTCAGCTGAAAAGGGTGACATTTTTGAACAGAGAGCAAAAGCTTGGATTGGTAGTGGACGTAGAGACAACTGGATTGGGTCCCGATTCTGATGAAATTATTGAATTAGCTTTGAAGCTGTTTTCTTTTCATGAGCAAACAGGGGAGATTATTGACATACTCGATGAAGACTCATATTTAAGAGAGCCGCTGTCTAAAACAGCGCAAAACAATTATGGGCGGGCTTACAGAATTCATGGAATTGGCTATGACCTTGTCAGGGGAAAGACGTTTCTGGATGAGAAAATAATGGATTACTTCAATCAGTCCGATGCGATATTCGCCCATAATGCTTCGTTTGACAGAAGTTTCTTGTTTCGAATGTATCCGGAAGTCAATGATATGAAGTGGTATTGCACAATGAAGAACGTCAAATGGAAAAACCATGGCTTTCCAAATAGCAAGCTGCTGACTTTGCTGCAGGCCCATAACATTTCCAAATTCCAGACGCACCGGGCGATGGACGATATTACATATTTAACCGAACTGCTGAAGAAGCAGAACCCGAATGGTGATCTCTATTTAAAAGAAGTGCTGGATTACGGACCAATGAGGAAGTACCAGCCCGCTCCGAAACAAAAGAGACGGATATTCTATTAGAGGTATTTTCATACCATCTTTAAAATTAAGCTGAAAAGGTGGCTGGTCTCTAAAGTTGGAGACCGGCCACCTTTTTATAAAGGAGTTTCACTTTTATTGTTGGTTTCGACCATATGCTTCAAGGCATAGGGCTCTTTTCGAGGAAACATAGAAACTGATGAGAGTGAAAACTAAAAAACCCAGGTGCCGGTTTACTATTGGTTGTAAAAGCAACAAAGTTTATGAAAAGAGTCTTTATAAAACATAGATATAGACGCTTAAGAAATGCGAAAGGCTTCCGAGCAGGATGAAGATGTGGAAGATTTCATGAAAGCCGAGATATTTGGAACGCAGGAAATCGGGTTTAAGTGCATAAATCACTCCGCCAATTGTATACATGATTCCTCCTGCTACAAGCCAGAAGATGCCTCCAGGATCCAATACGGAGGAGAGTGGTGATACCACGAAAATGACCATCCACCCCATGACAATATAAATTGATGTCGAAAGCCATCTTGGACTTTTGAACCAGATCATTTTGAACAGGATTCCAGCCAGGGCTGCTAAAGTGATAATCCCAAACAAAGTCCAGCCCGTTACTCCATTCAAACTGATCAGGCAAAAAGGTGTATAAGAACCAGCGATCAAAACAAAAATCATTGAGTGATCAATCCGTCTGAGGAAGGCAATCACACTGTTCTTGCTGATGACCATATGGTATGTAGCAGACGCGGAGTATAAAAGGATCATGCTTAAACCGAAAATGACAACAGATGTTATCGCCAAAAGAGAGCCGGTAGTAAGCGAAGCTTTGATGACCATTGCGAGCAATCCTGCAAAAGACAGTAAAGCTCCAGCCAAATGGGTCAATCCGTTAATGGGTTCCCGAATATAACTGTTCATTTAATAACCTCCATATGTTGTTAAGTAGTTTTAATAACTACTTATAATGATATAACCATTACGATAAGTAGTCAATGTTTACGATGGTTTTTTTTTGCGTTATAATTAATTAAGGCCCTTTCCGCATTTTTTGTTTTTATATACATTCTTGTAACCGTGTTTTCATCGGCATCGGAGCTCTTTTCGAGGAAACAGTACAACTGGATCAATAAAAATCGTAAAAACCCAGGTACCGGTGGTTATAAAAAAACAAAGTTTATAAGAAAGAGCCTTAAATAAAAATATCAGAGGGATTAACTTTGAATAAATTAACAGACCTGCTTACAGAGCTTGGCCTTGAAAACAATATCGCACTAGAGGATATTCCTGACATTGACCTATATATGGATCAAATTATCCAATTGTTCGAGAAGAGGTTTGGCAGCTCAACAAGAAATGAAGAGGATAAAGTTTTAACAAAGACGATGATTAACAATTATGCAAAGGGGAAGCTTTTCTTTCCTATTAAAAATAAAAAATATTCGAAAGAGCATTTGATATTGATCAGCTTGATTTATCAGCTGAAAGGCGGTTTATCAATCCAGGATATAAAGTCCACTCTCGGCGGAATCAATGAGCGAATCGGTTATGGGGAATTTCCATTAGACCAGTTTTATAAAAGCTACTTGAATCTCCATGAGAAAAATATCGAGATTTTTAATGAAGATGTCCTGAAAACGGAACAAGAAGTAAATATAGAAGTTGAGAAGCTGGAGGCAGACAATCCAGAAGAGCTTGAAACCGTGCTGTTAATCGCTTCACTTGTCAATATCAGCAATTTTTACCGAAAGACTGCCGAAAAACTCGTTGACGAGCTTGCTGAAAGAAAAAAATCAAAAAAGGATGAATGATGTGTATTTAACTGTAGAAGAAGCATCTGAGTATCTTTCAATGCCTGAAGTGCAAATCGAGAATTTGATTTTCAAAAGGAAGATCAGGGCGATTCATGATGGCAGCCAGTACTTGATTTACAAGGATCAATTCGATACCCACATGAAGCAAATGGAGAATTATAAGAAACTGGTCGAGGAACTATTGAATGAACCAGTACCTGAAGATATTGATATTAAGGATGAAGATTAATAAGGGTTGTTTTTATTTGTTTACAAAAGAGTCTAAATCGAATAGCAGCAAAAACGCGCAAGGACCTGGGTCCTTGCGCATTTTAATCATTTGGCATTGCCATCATGCTTCACAGGTAACTGAACAACCACTTCGGTACCTATATCTGGNNTGGTTCGCTAATGAATTTGATTGTTCCGTTATGGGATTGGGCAATCTTGAAACTCACAGTCATTCCTAGGCCTGTACCTTTTTCCTTTGAAGAATAGAATGGTTCGCCAATTCGTTCGAGCAGCTCCTTGGAAATCCCGCAGCCCTGGTCCTTTATACGAACAATTGCGCTATTATCAGAGCTATGAATACTGATCAGGACCACATCTGCCGCTTTGGATGCTTCAATTGCATTCTTCACAATATTGATGAATAACTGCTTTAATTGATTAGGTTCACCTTCAATGATGATCTTCGGGTCCTGGACCTCGAACTCAATTAGAATATTATGAAGGCTTGCTTCTGATTTTAATAATGAAATGACATTGAATAAAATGAGCTGCAGATCTACCTCAGTAAATTTAATTTGTTGAGGCTTGGCCAGCAGCAGCAGCTCTCCAACAATGTGATTGATCCGATTCAATTCATCGAGCATGATCTGGTAATAAAGCTGGTGCTTCTCATCTTCCCTTTGCAGCAGCTGAACCAAGCCCTTCAAGGAGGTCAGCGGGTTGCGGATTTCATGCGC
>DMSR01000339.1 GCA_003457145.1 Bacillus sp. (in: firmicutes) | reverse complement strand
TGGATAAAACGAATTAGCGTTTTGATCCCCCGCAGTTTGCAGGGGATTTACTTTTGAAAAAGGCTATTACTCGGCCATTTACAGTAATTGAGAGGGCAAATAATAAGTTTGGTAGCAGGATAGGTACATAAGGTAAATGAGTTAATGAAAAGTAGATATATCATCAGAAAAAGAAATATATCCTATAAGAAAAAAGGTTTATCAGCGAAGAAACACTTATATCAACAAACCGGAAATTCAGCTCGGAAAAACTTCCAATTTAAAAGAGGCAATACTTTTATCATGACTACTGTCATGACAAGTGGTAATATAAAAAAGCGCATAAATAAATGTTAAAAATAACAATTTAAGGGAAACTATTTGTATTATCGCATGTGGCAGGAGGACTATATGAAAAAAAATCAGGAGATTTCGGAAAAAAAACTTCTAGGAATTGCTGGTCTGGGTTGGATGTTTGATGCAATGGATGTTGGGATTTTAGCCTTCATCATCGCTGCGCTGCAGGTAGACTGGGGCTTATCCGTTCAGCAAATGGGCTGGATTGGGAGCGTGAACTCGATCGGCATGGCTGTCGGCGCCTTAGTATTTGGTTTGCTGGCTGACCGGATTGGCCGGAAAAATGTATTCATTATAACATTATTACTTTTTTCAATTGGAAGCGGAATTTCTGCTTTTGCAACGACTTTGTCATTCTTTTTGCTTCTGAGGTTTTTTATTGGAATGGGTCTTGGAGGAGAGCTTCCGGTCGCCTCGACGCTTGTCGCAGAAAGTGTGCCTGCCCAGAGGCGCGGGCGTGTCGTCGTACTGCTGGAGAGCTTTTGGGCAGCGGGCTGGCTTATTGCCGCATTAATTTCCTACTTCATCATTCCAAAGTATGGCTGGCAGACTGCGTTAATTTTAAGTGCTCTTCCGGCGTTGTATGCTTTGTACCTCAGAATGAACCTCCCGGATTCTCCGCGCTATCTTGCCGTTGAGAAAAAGGAAAGGCTTACGATTAAGGAAAGCATAGCCGAAGTCTGGGCAAAGGACCATATCAGGAAAACCACGATGCTTTGGATTTTGTGGTTCAGTGTGGTTTTCTCCTATTATGGAATGTTCCTCTGGCTGCCAAGTGTAATGGTAATGAAGGGGTTCACCTTGATCAAGAGTTTCCAGTATGTTTTGATTATGACGCTGGCTCAGCTACCGGGCTATTTTACCGCCGCATGGCTAATTGAGAAAATGGGCAGGAAATTTGTCCTTGTTGCCTATCTCATCGGTACTGCCCTAAGTGCCTACTTCTTTGGAACCGCAGATACACTCGCATTGCTGGTTACAGCTGGTATTCTATTGTCATTCTTCAACCTAGGAGCTTGGGGCGCGTTATATGCCTACACTCCAGAACAGTATCCGACCACAATTCGAGGGTCTGGTGCTGGTATGGCTGCTTCATTCGGACGCATAGGCGGTATCCTCGGACCATTGATGGTACCGTATTTATCTGCTCAAGGTCTCTCGATTACCATGATTTTCACGATATTCTGCATCTCAATCTTGATTGGTGCAGCTGCTGTTTTCTTCCTGGGAGAAGAAACAAGGAAGATAGAGCTCGTCTAATAAGTAAAGTTCGCCTTTTCATGAGGCGGACTTTTTTTTTCATAGTTTATATAAAATTCCTGATCATCCTGTTAAAACAGGTTAAAGATATTTTTTCCGCTCAGAATCAATCATGGAAGAGAGGATTTCCTTTTCAGTTTCACCGGCTTCTGATAGCGGAAGTTCTTCAGTAATCGGAAGGCTGCTTTTCCTCCATTTTTTCAATAAAACAGTAATTAGCACTGCTGCAAGAAGCAATATGACAAAAGGGAGAACCCATAATGTAAGGTTGAAACCTTTTTGCGGAGGTGCCTGGAGCGCTTGTTCCCCAAGGTTATCGACGTAATAATCGATGACTTCTTCCTTTGACTTCCCATTCAGCATCATTTCGGCAATTTCATCGTAATAAATCTTCTTGACCGAGCAGCTGCTTACGTCATGCGTTCCGTGCCCTTCCATTGAGAGCATGCTTACAACCGCCTGGAAGTCAGGCCTTCCAAAATCAAAATCCTTTAAGGCTGTTTCTTCTGCAAGAACACTGATACCGCTCAGTAAAATTAAACCCAATATGATCGTTTGTCCGAGACGCTTCATGCCTTCTCTCCTCCGGTTATAAGTCTTGAAAAATATTCTTCAAAAAGAATTATATATCCATACGGGTATTTGAGAACTTCCATTCTGTGGCAAAATCAGTAAGCTTTGTAAAAGGAATCCCTTGGTGAGAATACTAATTTTATGTTGGCAATGATTCTGGTTGAAGGGCTAGTGCAAAAGGTATCTTATCCGCTTTCCTTACAGTTAATTAGATTTGCCACAAAAATAACATGATTGTTCGAGAAAATTCGTGATATAATAGTGCAAACGTTTGTACAACATTTAAAGGGAGCTAAAAGCTATGAAAAGGTTATTTGAAATTAATAGCTGGAAGATCATTGAAAAACAACTGCATAAAGACGATTTCCGACTTGCAGAAAGCATCATGAGCCTGGGTAACGGCCATATGGGTATGCGCGGGAACTTTGAAGAAACATATACTGGAGACTATCACCGCGGATCTTATATCGCAGGTGTCTGGTTCCCGGACAAAACGCGTGTAGGCTGGTGGAAAAATGGTTATCCAAATTATTTTGGGAAAGTTATAAACTCCACTAATTTTATCGGTTTAAAAGTATTTATCGATGGGGAAGAAATTGACCTCCATAAGGCAGAAGTGAAGGACTACTACCGTGAGCTTGATATGCAGCATGGTGTGCTGACCAGGAAGTTCACAATTGTTCAAAGTGGTAAGGAAACTGCAGTGGAAACAATGCGATTCTTATCTGTTGCTGACCGTGAGCTTGCGGCAATCCGTTATTCAGTGACTGCGAAGAACTATGATGGAAACGTTACCTTTGTTCCGTATTTGGACGGGGACGTCAGAAACGAAGACTCAAACTACGAAGAGGATTTTTGGTATGAAGTAAGCAGGGGTGCGTCCGAGCATGCTGGCAGCCTTGTAAT
>DMSR01000482.1 GCA_003457145.1 Bacillus sp. (in: firmicutes) | reverse complement strand
TACAGTAGTTGTACATTATTTTGTATGCATCACTAATCTTTTTTAGAAGGAAGTTGAAAAAATGATTGTGGGAACTGGAATCGACATTGTTGAAATCGGCAGAATCCGAAAACTGGTGGCATCCCAGCCGCGATTCCCGGACCGTGTCCTTACAGAAAAGGAAAAGTCCGTATTCAATGGATACAAAGAAGGCAGAGGCATTGAATTTCTGGCAGGCCGCTGGGCCGCCAAGGAGGCTTTTTCTAAAGCAAAGGGGACAGGCATCGGCAAGGAATTGTCATTTTTGGATATTGAGATTGGAGCCGATCCAAACGGGCGGCCGGTTATTATAAAACCCTATGGGGAAGGGATTCACCTATCCATTTCACATAGTGAAGAATATGCAATCGCCCAGGTGGTCATCGAAAAAATTTAAATAGCCTGTCAATCCCGGGGTCATAATCGCCCAGGTTGTCTCATATATTCATAATGCAGTAGGGGAGACAAGGCTAGGCGGCGGGAACATGGCTGCAGAAAGACACCTAATGACTATTTGCAGCCAGTGTCTTATTCCTGTCCTTTCTTTCCCTTTACACGTTTAAATGAGACTAAAAGGGGTTGGAAGAATGAAGAAAAGGTTGTTGCTGCTTCTCGCCGGGCTCATGGTTATTTTTGCTCTGGCTGCCTGCGGTGCAAAATCACAGGAATCTGTGGTTAAAGAGTTGGATGGAACGCTCGATG
The DNA here is from genome assembly GCA_003457145.1 of Bacillus sp. (in: firmicutes). Taxonomy (GTDB): domain Bacteria; phylum Bacillota; class Bacilli; order Bacillales; family Cytobacillaceae; genus Mesobacillus. Next base: position 2,537 of record DMSR01000482.1, on the reverse strand, counting down.
ATTTAAAGAGTTACAAAGCAAAGGCAAAAATGACATTGCAAATGGGCACGGAGCCACAAGTGTACGACGTGGAAATTTGGCACAAAGATCCGTCATTTTACCGTGTTAATTTGAAGAACGCCCAGAAAGACCAGAGCCAGATGATTCTGAGAAATGAAGAAGGAGTATTTGTTTTGACGCCTGCTCTTAACAAAAGCTTCCGATTCCAGAGCGACTGGCCGAAAAATAGCAGTCAGGCGTACCTATACGAATCATTAATCATGGATATTCTCGAGGATAAGCAAGCGAAATTCACTGCCACAAAAGAACATTACGTATTCGAAACGAAAACAAGATACCAAAACAATAAGATGCTGCCGTTCCAGGAAATCAAGCTGAATAAAAAGAACTTGTCACCTGTCAGCGTGAAGGTGATGGACCCTGACCGCAACTCACTTGTCACCGTAGAGTTCTCGGAAGTGAAATTTGATGCAAGCTTTGACAAAGATGCGTTTGATATGAAGAAGAACATGACAGGTGCACAGCTTGATGCTCCAGTTATGGCAGATGTGAATGATAAGGAATTCACAGTGAAATATCCAATGGCTGAGATTCCTGGTGTCACCTTGATTGATGAAAAGGAAGTTGTCACCGAAAATGGCAAGCGGGTAGTATTGACATATGATGGCGATAAATCATTCACGCTTATCCAGGAAAAAGCAGATATTATGCCGGCAATGTCCTCTGCAATCACCGTTACCGGACAGCCAGTTGATCTTGGCTTCACTATCGGTGCGATGAACGATACATCCATTTCATGGACACATCTTGGCGTGGAATACATGCTTGCTTCAACGGACTTGTCTCCTGAAGAAATGGAAATGGTCGCAAAATCAGTGTTAGCCGATATAGAAAAATAAAATTCAGAATGAACAGGCTCATAACCTTTGAGCCTGTTTTTTTTTGCCTCTTTTGTACTGAAAGCGGAAAAATGTCAATTTCGTGATCGAGTAATCTAGGCGTACAAACTTTATTTTATGATAGGAACCCGAAAATTGTTTTTTTTGAATAAACCGACTAAGTTTTAGAATAAAATGCATTTTTAGATTAAACCCAGTAGATAATAAAACGATAATTTTTAAAAGTGGAATTTAGGAATAAAACCGCAATGAAGGTAAGGAAACGTTGTTTTTTCTCTACGGATCCTCTCATGGAGTTGAAGACAAAAAGAGGCAAATTCAACGAAAGATTAGTTTTTTATAGGTCATTTCATAAATTTTTAATTGTTTTTACCCATTCACATGCTTTCTCAGATCATCGGCACCTCGAATAGAGTTCTAAGGAGTTAGTAGCCACCACCGGTCATAGCTTCGAACCATTTGACATTGCAAGGACGGAATTCGATAATAGTACAATAAAAAGAAATGTTCGGTTTGAAGGAAGTGGGTTTTCGGTGGGAGAGCAAGGAGTTTTTTACCGTGATACTTGGGTTGAGGTTGACTTGGATTCAATCCGTGCCAATGTGAAAGCGATAAAAGACCATCTGCATGAAGAGGTGGATTTAATCGCAGTGGTTAAGGCTAACGCATATGGCCACGGAGATGCACAAACTGCAGAAGCGGCTTTGAAAGCAGGTGCATCCATGCTTGCTGTCGCTTTTATGGACGAGGCACTAAGTCTGAGAAAAAAGGGAATCGATGCACCGATCCTGGTGCTCGGTGCGAGCAGGCCGGAGGATGTCAACATTGCAGCCGATGAAGAAATAATGCTTACCGTGTTCCGGGAGGATTGGGTTGTAAAGGCTTGTGAGGTTCTTGAAAAAGATGCAGAGGTTGCTCTTCATATAAAGATCGATACCGGCATGGGCAGGATTGGAATCCGGTCAATAGATGAACTAATTTCAATTGAAAAGGTGATCAAACAGGATTCCAGGCTCAAGTTCCATGGTGTCTACACTCACTTTGCCACTGCGGATGAATTGGATGATACCTATTTCAATGAGCAACTAAGCTTGTTCACGAAAATGCTAGGGTCTCTGGAAATGCTGCCTCCTTGCGTCCACAGCGGCAATAGTGCAGCTGCCATGAGATTTAAAGATGCCCATTTCAACGCCGTAAGAGTAGGGATTGCGATGTACGGGTTAACTCCTTCGTTGGAGATTGAACCGGATTTGCCTGTTGATTTGAAGGAGGCATTCACGCTCCATTCAAGGCTGGTGCACGTGAAAAAATTGGAAAAGGGAAAAAAAGTTAGCTACGGTGCAACCTTCGAAGCGTCTGAAGACATGTGGGTGGGGACTCTGCCAATCGGATATGCGGATGGATGGATTCGCAGGCTTAAGGGCCAAGAGGTTTTAATTAATGGGAAAAGGTCTCCGATTATCGGGCGGATCTGTATGGACCAATGCATGGTAAGATTGCCGAATGAAGTTCCGGTAGGCACTATCGGAACACTGATTGGAGAGCAGGGGAACGAGGCAATTTCAATAAATGAAATTGCTGGTAAACTTGAAACAATTAATTATGAAGTTCCTTGCCTCATCTCCTCCCGTGTACCTC
>DMSR01000187.1 GCA_003457145.1 Bacillus sp. (in: firmicutes) | reverse complement strand
TCTGTAAAAATTTTACTGAATAGTGTTCTTCAGCTAAGGCCAACATAGTCTATGGACAAATTTTTGAAGAAACGAGGGACATGAATGATCAAAGTTATTTTACAGCAAGCCAAAGCTGAGCTCGAACACGCGTATGACCATCCAGAAGCACATGATTTAGAAGAGAGCATCCGGCAGATTCAAATGGCAAGGGAACAATATGGTGATAAAGGAACGATACTTGATGATCTTATCCGTTCATTAACACAGGCTAAGCATTCTGAACAAGCTCTAAAGAATGCTGGCGACATCTCCTCTGCAGGGGCATTTGGAGAAGCTTTTAATGCACTCGAGCAGGCAATTGAGTCCTACTCAGACACGAACAATGATCCTTATTAAACATGTCTCTATTCGAAATGAATAACACAGTAAAAAAAACACGAGACCGTTAAATCTAGGTTCGTGTTTTTTACTGTCCGCTACTCTAATATAACTCCTGTTTGATAATTTTCCATAAAGCTGTCAACGACCTCTTCAACAGATCCGTTTGCTTCTGGAACCTGGACGATTACTTCGTTTCTTCTTTCCACAGCTACTACATTAATATTTGAAAATCTGTTTACATCTAATTGCACCCTTAAGTCTTCTGCAATTGAATGAGCATTAAATTGGTCATTTATTAGATAACGCACATTTCTCAAATAGCATCTCCCCTATATCATTATTGAACACACCCTAATAGTTTTTGTTAGGTTTTCCATAATTATTTAGGCTGTTTGAAATTCTCACCGCTCTTCATTTTTAGAACTCCATTTATTGTTCACATTAGTATAAGAGCAAGGATTATGAAAGGAACATGACTTTAAATAAATTCTGAGCAGAAATTTAACAGATCCATTCACTTATAAATTTTATTAACCAAAGCAGTAAATACATTTTCTTAGAGCGATTCCCTCCTTGGTAGCCATATGGATAGAGAATCCAATAATGGGGATAGTAAGAAAAAAAAGTAGACAAAGGAGGTCTTTATTTTGGATTTGAGAAACAACATGGAGTTTGAAATAAAAAACGGGTTTCTTCCAAATATGTACAATTCAGACAGACTCAAGGTATTAGAGGTTTCAGATAGCAGTGTAGTCATAAAGATGAATAACGCTGAAAACCGGGGAGTTTTCCCGGTGGATAACTTTGAGTATTGGGTAAAAAGAGGTCTGCTAGTCAATGTGAAGGAACAAAAACGGACATCTTAAATCAAGCTGTCCCTATTATAATCAAAGAAACAGCAGCAATCGGAATATTTGCTGCTGTTTCACTATGTCAACTAAATCAAGCCCCAAATGTAAAAAAGATGGCGTATATATTTCTCTTCTTTTTATGAAGTTATCATAGCAGACCCATTCTTTTTATCTATCCGCCCTTTCGCCGCTTTTATCTTTTTAAGGGGACGCGGGTACAGAAACATGTTCCGCAAGAGTGATTTTCGACTCATCTGAAGGCGATTATTTTTAAGACTTTAACTCAGTTTCATCCAGTTTAAATCCCTTTTTTTATTAGCGCCTCGTATTGTTTTGAAGTTCTAACTTCGATTGTTAGCTTTCCTTNNTCAAAAACCGAATTCAACATTAACGGTACACCTGTTGTATTTTCAAACCTGAAATCTTTGCCTCCATACGATACTGTTGCGTCCCTTCCTTTTGGTACATATCCGACCGTAAGAGAGTGATGGTGCTTCTCTATATAGCCAACACCAAGGACATCGATTGCATTATATAGTGTAGAGGAAGTCTGACAAATCCCTCCGCCGATTCCCATCACTAATTTCCCATTAACTATTTCCTCAGCGGGCTGATATCCATGCGCTTCATCACTAGGCCCAAGAGTTGTGTTGAAGGAAAAAGTATCTCCTGCCCCCAGGATCAGATTATCGATAGCCTGTGCCGAAAGCTCAATATTCTTTGTTCGGCCGGCAACAGCATTATTAAAATAAGTAGTATATTTCGCGACTACCACTTCATCCAGGTGTGCCACATCTTCCATTTTGTAGCCGCTCGCCGTAATATAAAGAGGTAGTTCTACATCACCGCCTATACCAGAAGCTTCGATCACTTTTTCCACCAATTCTGACTCGTCAAGAATAGTCATGGGAGAGCCTTTAATGACCTGGCCATTCTCGTCAATTTTATCTGGTATCAATCGCTTGTCATAACCAGGAGTGCTCTCCGATCCACGGGCCAATTCCCTTGCCCATTTCTCTATTTCAGCCTTGTACGCCCCATTATCGACACCAAAGCCTAATTCTTCGGGTTTAATTGTTCTAATGACTGCCTTGGTGGTTGGATCGATAACATTAAGGACGACCGGTTTCAATTCCTCTTCTGTTTCCTCCTCTTCTTCTTTACTTTTCTCTTCTTCCTTTAATTTTTCCTGTTCAATCTTTTCTTCCAGCTCGGCAACTTTCTTTTCTAATTGCTTTTCCTTTTCACTTTGGCCAAAACAGCCAGCCAAACCTATTAAGGCCACAAAAAACAAAAATAATACCCATACTCTTTTCCCCATTTGTCCCCCATCATTTCTTTATGTTTTATACCGGACAGTAAATCCAGTATTTTATTGTATTCAGCAGGACTTTTCCATATTTCTGTTAAAAGAGTCTGTTTTTAATCTTTTTCTTCACAAAACCTTAAATAAAGGATAAAATACAAATTACCATATAAAACATATACGAAAGGTCGGAATTATAATGAGTGTGAAATCAATTCCCCAGCCACTTGTCAGAACGAACCAGTGGTTTATCGTAATAAGTGTAGTCAGTGCCTGGATAACAGGCTTTGAGTGGATAGTAGCTTTGCCGCTGGCAGCCGGGCTGTCAGGGATTTTATTCGGGTTTAACCCAGTCATGAGGATAGCCAAGCTCTTTTTGCAAAAACCCTCTTCTGCATATATACCCGAAGATTGGGAACAGCAGCAATTCAATCAGTTTATTGCGGTTGCTTGCTTAACTGGCGGGCTTCTTTCCTATTTAACAGGCTTTATGGGACTAGGACATTTCTTCACAGGCATGGTAGCTTTGGCAGCATTCATTGCAATCCTCGGTTTCTGCGTCGGCTGCTTTATCAGGTTTCAATTGGGGAAACTGCGGTCTAGACGGGCAACTTCAAATTAAAGTGTAAAGACCCATAGAAAGAGTGATGCTTTCACTCTCTCTATGGGTCTTTATTTTAGATTAGGGAACTTGCGGTTTTTACATGATTTTTGCTAATTTAACGGAGAACCGTTTCTTTTGGATATAAATCAATCTAATGGACAGGAATAAACCTGCGGCAAGCAAACCTGCTGTCAGTCCAATCCAGTAGCCCGGAGCTCCCAGACTTGTATAAT
>DMSR01000005.1 GCA_003457145.1 Bacillus sp. (in: firmicutes) | reverse complement strand
AAATTGTCATCTATCTTATTTCGATAACAGAAATAAATTCCCTTCTCTCACGAGTGAAATTTTTATTCATAGTTAGGAGATTATGATAATAATTAGAAATATTTATTCCCCTCTTGAAATCTGCTTCAAAATTAAGTACGATAATAACGAACAAACGTTCTATTTCATTCTAAAAGGGGCTAGCAAACATGACGAGGATTCCTGAGCACGACCGCGATATCATGGAACAGGCCATTTATTTGCCAATGGTGCTGATTGTTTTGAATCGTGATCTATCTGTCGTTGAGAATAGTCCATTCAAATTNNGAGTTAATCGAAGAAACAATGAAGGCCGTACAGAAGGAGCTCGCAAAGGTTAAGAGCTATTTAAAGAAAAATAATATGAAGGTTGAAGAACTAAAACGTGATGAGGCATTCACGATGTTTCTCTTCATCTATCGTGGCTATGAGGAGCATCATAATTATTTCAATCCGCGAATCCGCAACAAGGTTCAGGAGCTGATGCTGCATTATCTTTTCAAGAGGTATAAAACAGGCGAACAGCAACTAGGAGAACGATAAAAGGGAACCGACTAATAATCAGACCCCCTTTACTTGTTCCAACTATTAATGAACAAATGATTCGTTAGCGCTCTTTATAAACCTCACTTACCATACTGACATGATCGTTGAATTTTGGGCCATGGAGCAGGTATAGTGCTTTTCGTTCTGTTTCTTTCATTCGCTGCATGAATTTTGTCCGCAGCAGGGCCGTACGAAGCAGCTGGTTTTCAAATGAATGATGTGAGACAGGAAGGACCATCGATTTTTTATTTCTGAAGGTAACCTGGGTACTGTTGGAATCAACCCGTTTATGGAATAATACATGCTCATGTGAAACCCATATGCAATTTGGTTTTGTAGGTGAACTTGTAGGCATGAAGTAAATGGAGCTTATGGGGTCGATAATGATAGGGACCTTATGTGTGATCCCAGTAAGCTGCTTTGTTCCTTCTTTTCTTCCTTCATAACTGGAACCGAAGTACTTGCAGCTTTTTTTAACGATATCAATCGGTCTAAATGGGGATAAGTACTCCTCTTCTAATTCTATTACCCTGGAATATGTCCTGCTTCCATACTCTTCAGGAAGGATGATCATTGTAAAAGGATTTATTTCATATTCTTCCACTAAGTTCTTTTGGTCTTCCGCCATTCCTTCATCTCCTAATATACCGTATACCCTATTTTACCATACTTATAAAAAGTTTCTTTAAGTGCACAAAAAATTCTAAATTTAGTCACAATCATTATGATGATAAAAATTTTCTAAAAATTATAAAAATTTAGTTGATTATCTTTTCTTTCCTCCATATAATATAAAAAAGGTCTAAGAGGTGAGGTCAGTGAAAGAAAAATCGTATTCTGAAATCATGAAGGCTAGCGTAATGAAACGTATAAAAGCCAATGAATCTTTTGTTCTGGACCTATATGTAGATATGCTTATATCCGAAATCCAGCTAAACACGAAAAAGGAACGGCTGCTGACGAAAATTGATAAAGCAATAGATGAGCGTGATCAATTATTATTTTTATCTCTAACAGAAGAACTGAAAGAGCTCAATAAACAATTCGGAACATAGTAGGTGAAATCCCCTATTAAGGGGATTTTTTCTTTTTTGCGACAGAAAGAAATAGCCCCTCTCTCAAGGGGGCTATTTTCTTTCCTTTTTCAGTTAACCGAATTCACAGGTATTATAGTGTTACTGCTCCTGTTCGTTCCGCTTCTTCACTTCATAATCTTCAATCCTAGAGATTCTTTCAAGCATTGTCGGGTGACCATACCTAAAAATCTTAACGAGCAAAGGCGGATTGACCTGGCTAAGGCCGGCCCTGGTAAGCTCCTGGAAGGAGGTTATGGCCGCTTCGGTATTTTCGGTCATTTCAATCGCATAGTTATCAGCACGTGTTTCCTGATAGCGTGATACAGCATTTGAAAACGGACTTGCCGCAAACATGAACATCGAAAGGAACATAAGGAATAATGGAAGGGATTTTAGGTCCCCAGGATCATTGACTTTGAATTCCCTGCCAAAGCGTCCTATTGTCCAATTCATCAGTCGTGAAACAATATATAATCCAGCGAGTGAAAGCAACAAATAGCCGCCGATTCCGATATATAAATGCTTCTCCACATAATGGGCCATTTCATGAGCCATAATAAATAGAATTTGGTCATCAGTCAGCTTGTTAAGAGTAGTGTCCCAAAGAACGATCCGTGAATTTGACCCGATCCCGGTAACATAAGCATTAAGCGCATTCGTCTTTTCCGCCATATTCACTTCGAACACATGCTGAGCCGGAATATTCGCATTGCCGGCAAGGTCGAGGATTTTGGCTTCAAGCTCCTTATTCTTCAAGGGATAAAAGTCATTATAAAGAGGATCGATCACAACTGGCTGGAGGAACATGATAAAAAGGGTAAAAGGCACGGACAGAAGCCATGCATAAAACCACCAGAACCTTTTGCTCTTATTGATCAGCCAGTACAAGACGACGACAATCACAAACATCATCGCATAATTAATCCAGAAATCAATGAGTTCATCCTTCATCCACGAGGCGAAAGACTGTGTCGAGATATTGTAAGTCTTCGACAGCGTGTAGCTGATATAGCTAAGAGGGAATGTTGCAATAAATGCAAAGAAAGATAGCCAGATCAAATAAATCGCTGTTTGGCCATACTTGTTCTTGGAGGTTTCTTCTCCCCATTTTTTAAATGCTTTGGACAGTCCCAGAAGCAAGATTAAATAATAAATCAGCCATTCAAGTGGTGTTGAGAGGAAAAATAATAAGTTCCTGACTTTAGAGTACTCCTCACTAAGCATCAGTTCCCTGCCGTTCAGGAAAGTCGCAGGGTCCGCCCTTGAGCCCTCGAATTCAAACGGAAGATTCGTATCGGCAAAGTAAAATAAATACCAGTAAACAGCAAATCCATAGAGCACATAGGCGACCACTCCATAAAAGCCCATTTTTCTCGCCATAGCTATTCCCCCTTTACGTACAACCCTTCAATATCTATTTTAGTCCATCCCGGCAGAAATAGAACAAGTTATTATTAGCAATCAGAAAAGCGGAAGCGCCTTGGTCAGCCCCGACAAGCGCTGCCCGACTAAAACGCCACGTCCTGTGTCAACGTCGAAGCTGGACAATAATTCGAATGCTTTTCCTACAGATAAGAAAAAGTACCAAGAAAAAATCTCTTGGTACCTTCATTTTGGCTGACTATTTGTAAAATGGCCTAATTCAGGAAATTCTGGTCGATCAAGGCCTTAAAGTCTGGCTTTTCCTTAAGGAATTTCAGGGCATAGGAAGAATCGGAGAATTCCTGGATTGCTTTGGCATCTACTTCATAAGTGAATCCAATACGTTCCCATGCAAGCTGAACTACATCATTTTCAAGCTCCTGGCCAGTTGTTTCTTTTATATCTTTGATGGTGATTTGCTGTGCTTCTTCTGGATTCTCATTGATAAAATTAACTGCTTCCTTGTGTGCGTCAACAATCTTTTGCACGGTATCAGGGTTTTCTTCAATCATTTTTCCTGAAGTGACTAGGACTGACGCTGGCAGTGTTTCTCCGAAAGAAACTTCATCCCAGCCGATAACTACCTCTGCTCCTGTTTCTTTTTCAATTACCGCTGCCCATGGTTCAGGTGCTACCACAATATCAACTTTCCCTGCTTTAAGCATGGCTGCATATTGTGCAGGCTGGCCTGTAAGATGCTTCATCGTTCCGCCAATCCTCTGGGATGTGATTCCTGCTTCTTCAAGGTACGTTTCATACTGGACGTCGTGCGTGCATCCCACTCCAGGTGTAATGAAGGTTTTTCCTGCAAAGTCCTCGATTGAATCAATGCCGCTCCCGTTTCTGGCTAAAACGACTGTGCCTCCTGTAGATGCACCCGCAATGATTCTAACATCGGCACCTGTTGAATAATTGTTCATTGCTGGTCCTGGTCCCACAAGCCCTGCGTCAATTGCCCCCGTCTTCAATGCTGTCATGAATGATCCGCCTTCAGCGAAGGTTTTATACTCTATGGTTGTTCCGTCACCAAGCTGCTTTTCAAAGAACCCTTTATCCTTTGCAATCATTGCAGGCACATGATTAATGTTCGGGAAATAGCCGATGACGATTTTTTCTTTTTCAGCCGTTGCTTTTGATGCCCCGCCCGAGCCACAGCCGGCTAGCAGCACAGCGAAAGTGAACAGCAATGTTATTGATAAGACTATTTTTTTCATTTTAATTCCTCCAGAGTGTTTTTTTATGATTCTAGACCCCAACGATGTATCACCGATTTTTCGATGCGCTGGAAAATGAGCTGATCAACAATTGTTCCTATAATACCAATTATGAAAATAACGCCAATGACCAATGCCATATTCCCGAAATCCGATGCAAATCGGAGAGTGTATCCAAGTCCAGGTCCAGTACTTAAAAGTTCAGCTGCCATCAGCGCGCGCCAGGCGAATGCCCAGGCAAGTCTTGCGCCTGTCACAACATATGGGATGCTTGCCGGAAAAATCACCCTTACAAATAAATCAAAGCCTGTTGACCCCATCGTTCTTGCAGCCTTGATATATAACGGCGAAACATTTTTAATGCCGACCCTCAGGTTAAGGGTCATAACAAAGGTTCCGCCTAGTACAACCACGAAAATAACTGCTTTTTCATTCATCCCGAACCACATGATTGCCAGCGGGAGCCAAACAATACTCGGCACACTCTGTAGTGCCAATATGACGGTTCCAAGGGTCTCGTCTGCCGTTTTCGACTTTGCGAGCAGCACTCCCAGCCCCGTCCCGATGACAAGAGAAAGCCCGAGCCCAATTCCAAGCCGTTTGAAGCTGGCTGCTAAATCGTAAATCAATGTTTTATCCTGGAAACCTGTGACAAGTGCCTCTAA
>DMSR01000073.1 GCA_003457145.1 Bacillus sp. (in: firmicutes) | reverse complement strand
GAATCAATCGTGCCTGCGATTTTCGTTAGAAGAGTCAGTATGGTTTCAAAGGGGACAGGAAGTCGCAGAACTAGTATCGATTTCACTCGATCCGAATATAACCATCCAGGAAAATGAGCAATACGTAGCAATTCGCGGATCGCTGGAATTGACCGGGGAATATACATGCTATGAGCCGCGGCAGGAAGATGCGGCAGACCAAATCCAGGCTCTTAAGTTTGTGCACTCAGTTATGGAGAGGGAAGAGGGGGTTTATGAATTCCTCCATCGTTTTCCGGTTGACATCACAATTCCAAAGAACAGGATTGAGAGTATTTATGACNNTTGATATCAATGTCGAAGCCTTTGATTATGTATTTCCTGAAAAAGATCGCCTACAGCTGAATGCTGACCTGGCAATTACAGGGTTATACGGTGAACAGCAGCATGACAGCAAACAGGAAGAAGCAAGCGATGATGTTGAGGAGCTAGAAATTAGTTACCACCGTGAGCAAACAACTGAAGAATTGGCTGCTGAGGATGACAGTGAAGAAGAAAGTAACCATGACCATGACTACCCTGAAGCCCCGCCATACTCATTTATCCAGCAGAATGAAGCATTGAAAGATGAGGAACAAGAGTCAGCGGAAGCTGGATTATTTGCCCCATTCAGGGCGGAAGCCAGGAAAACGGGGGCAGAGGAAAGCACAGAATGGTCGGGATTACAAGAAGAGAGACACTTACAGGCTGTACCGGAATTCGCTTTTAATGATTTCAGAAGTGAAAATATCCCTGCAGAAGATACCAATGTTGAGATAGAAGTAGCACCAGTTGAGCTGGAGGAACAGCCTCAGGCAGAAAATCCGGCTGCTGAAGTTCTGGAAAGTCCGGAATCACCGGAATCACCTGAGTCACCCGAAGCCGTGGTGAAAAAGAAAAAGCCCAACATGAAAAAAGGCATTTCTATTGCAGAATTTTTAGCGAGAAAAGAAGAAGTTGTTGAAGTAGCAAAGGTTAGAGTCTGCATTGTCCAGAGGGGCGAAACACTTCAATCGATTTCCGAACGGTATGATGTACAGGTTCAACAGTTGTTGAGAGTGAACCACCTAGACATAGACCACGAAGTCCACGAAGGTCAGGTTTTATACGTACCTGGAGTTACTGCCCAAAGCCAGTGACACAGACCATGGAAGTGACGACTTTCCTAAGTAGCTAGTTGTCAGGGCTGGTTAATTGGGACTGACCGATGCGCTTCCGCTTATCCAATGGGGCAGGGGCAGGTGTTAATCACCTGCTCTACTCTGTTTTTTAGCACTTTGTCACTTTATTTATCAGTGAATAGCTCCACCTAGTCGGTTTAGGTCCGCCCTGTGAAGTTTTTAAAGAGACTTCACCGGCTGAACCTCCAGCGTTTTCGGGCAGACAAGGGGCTTGCACTAAGAAAGTGGGCGAGGAATTATGGGTGATCACAATTTTTTTAAGGAAGTATCTGAGGTGCTGAAGCATTACCCTATAGATGCATACTTTGCTGAAGATTTTGGGAAAGTCAAAAAAATCTATACGAAAACAGGAACCTTTGCCCTGAAAAAAATCCATCCTTATGAAGGTACCGACTTTGTCAGGCAAATCCAATTCCTTTACCAAAAAGGCTATAACCGTATTATTCCAGTGTACCCTGCGAATGATGGAAGATATGCGATATTGCATAATAAGTCGCTGTATTATTTAATGCCGTGGCTGGCAAATGGATTTAAGGAGGATCAATCTGAAAGGCACAAACAGCTTTTCAGAGAATTAGCCAGAATGCATTCCTTGACTGCAAAGGAGCTGGATATCAGTTCTGAAGTGAAGCAGGAGCATTTTACACAAACAATCAAGGAATGGGAAAAGGAAGAGGAATTTCTTGAGGGATTTATTGAGAGTTGTGAGAATAGGGTATATATGTCGCCTTTTGAGTTGACGTATTGCCTGTATTACAGTCAAATCCGGCAGGCAATCTATTTCGCTAAGCAAAAGCTCGAGAACTGGCATGAAAAGGTGAAGGATCAAAAAAAATCCAGGGTAGTTATTCTTCATGGCAAGGTATCAACGGAACATTTTCTTTTAGATGAAAGGGGATATGGGTATTTCATCAATTTTGAAAATGCGAGGCAGGGCTCCCCAATTCAAGATCTATTGCCATTTTTAGCAAGATCTTTAAAAACATTGCCAAAGCGTTCGGATGAGACAGTGGACTGGGTCTATGCCTATTTCAAGTACTTCCCGTTCAAGGAAGATGAAATGCAGTTATTTTTAAGTTACTTGGCTTTTCCTGCTGGGATGATTCGTGTAGCCAAAACTTATCACCAACGGAAGGCGGATATAGATGAAAGGAAGTTTGTCCAAAAGCTGCAGCGCCAGTTTTGGCTTTTAAATAACACAGCATATGTTGTCACAACGATTGATGAACTAGAAAAGAAAAAACAGCAGGAAAAGCAGGCACAACAAGAAGGAGCCCAGAGCTAAATGTAAGCCCTGTGGCTCCTTAAATAATTTCAAATTTAATCGCCAGGGAAATCATGATAAAAATCGATAAAAGAAAGACATCAAACGTTGTCGGAAAAAATAGGGTGCGCAACCCTTGAAAAATACAAAAAGGAATGATTAACTGAGCACAGACAGCCCTCGCAGTTCTTGCCCATCTAGGGAGTGTATATGGATTATACCTTCGTCTCTTCATCGTCATCCCTCCAAAAATCAAATAATCCTTGTTCTAGTCTATGAGCCAATAGGCTAAAAAGTGCTATAAAATGGCACACCATGGCAACTAAAGTATAAAGTAATAAAAAATAGGAAATGATGATTGACGTCAATCCCCTTTTTTCGGTAGTATAACTAATATAAGAAAAGCGCAAGCGCCTTGTTCAGCCCCGACAAGCGCTGGAGGGCCGACCAGTTAAGTCGTTCTTTGACTTCATTGGGCGGACCGAAGCGACTCGAGGGGCTAGGCGCTGGAGCTGGACACTAATCTAAGTGCCAAAAGTTATACTTTATACTGTAATATAAACCAAATATAAATAAGCGTTGACAGGGAAGAGTACATTGTCACCCAGCTTTAAGAGAGGAAAACCATTTGCTGTGAGGTTTTCTAAGCTGAACATTGGAAGGTCGCCCTGGAGCTTCTCCTGCTAACGGAATGAATATTCCAATTAACAGAAGACGGCAGAGCCGTTATCCTTTCTTGAGCCAGCATGCTGCATGTTTTTTTGTGCGTGTTGGGAAAAAAGGTGGTACCGCGAACAAACTCCATTCGTCCTTTTACGGCGATTGGAGTTTTTATTTTTATTTAGAGGCTATTTCGACAATCTGGTTGCTTCAAGTCTAAGTGAAGCATTAGGCATGGAATAATCGTTGCGAAAATGGGCCACATGAACAGGAGGAAATTTGAATGGAAGAGAATTTGTCAATGCCAACTAAATACGATCCGTCATCGATTGAGCAGGGACGTTATGATTGGTGGATCAAGGGTAAATTTTTCGAAGCTAAAAATGATGAGCAAAAACAGCCATATACAATTGTAATCCCGCCTCCGAACGTTACAGGAAAGCTGCACCTTGGCCATGCCTGGGAT
>DMSR01000379.1 GCA_003457145.1 Bacillus sp. (in: firmicutes) | reverse complement strand
CAATCCTTGGACCTGAAGTCCAAAAATATATTGCGAAGCAAAGCTCGAGAGCTGACCTTGCAAAAGCGTTTGAAAACTATTATAAGAGCCACCAGGAATAAACAGATAACAAAAAAAGCGGGCGGATGGTTTTATCCCCTGCTTTTTTTGCTAAATGACAGGATGTGATCATGATGAGGAAAAAGAAGAATCTTGGAGATATTGGCAATTCAGCGTTGTTTCTAGGTCCGACTTTATTATTTTTCAGTATGACTGTTTTGATTCCATTTGCATACGGGCTGTTCCTTACTTTCAATAAAATGGATACGCCTGCAGACCCAGTCCAGTTCGCCGGTCTGTTGAATTATATGAATGCTATTAACGACCAGGAATTCTGGAAGTCAATGTGGCTGACTGTTAAGTTTGTCGCGGCGACTGTGTTTTTTGTGAATCTTGTGGGATTTGGGTTAGCCTATCTTGTCACCTCTGGGCTGCGAATCCAGAATACTTTAAGAACTGCATATTTCACCCCGAATCTCATTGGCGGCTTGGTGCTAGGTTATATTTGGCAGTTCATTTTTGTCCAGTCATTGCCGGCATTGGGATCAAAATTGGGAATCAGCTGGCTTGAACTTGGGTGGCTTGGTGATCCGACAATGGCTTTTTGGTCACTTGTCATTGTCACAATCTGGCAAACGTCAGGCTATATGATGATTATTTTCATTGCCGGGTTGATCAGTGTTCCAAAAGAACTGATTGAGGCAGCCAAAATAGACGGTGCTGGCCCGCTAAAAAGGCTTCTGAATGTCACATTGCCATTGATGGTACCTTCCTTTGTCGTTACTGTGTTTCTTTCGCTGAAGAATGCCTTCATGGTTTATGACCTAAACTTTGCCTTGACGGCAGGCGGTCCATTTGGCACGACCAAGATGATTTCGATGCATGTTGTAAACAAAGCATTCATTGAATCAAACTATGGAACAGGGCAAGCAGAAGCGATCATTCTATTCATCATTGTCGCTATTGTCACAGGTATCCAGGTCTATTCCAGTAAAAAAATGGAGGTGCAGGCATAATGCGTACTCAAAGAATATTTTCTTCAACCTTTCTATACCTGCTGTCCATTATTGCATTAGCTGCCTTTATATTTCCTTTTTTGTTGCTCATCATTAACTCATTCAAATCAAATGGTGAGATATTGACAAGTCCATTCGCACTTCCGGAAAAATGGGATTTCTCACATTTCATTGAAGTTTTCAATTTGATGAACTTCGGGGTTACATTTACAAACTCATTCATCGTTACTACTCTAAGCACACTATTCATTGTCTTTTTTTCAGCGATGGCCGCCTACCATTTGGTTAGACGACCATCCAGGTTCAATAAATTCTTTTTCACGGTCCTGGTGGCATCAATGGTCATTCCGTTTCAGTCTTTGATGATCCCGCTGATTTATATTTACGGAGCGAAACTCCAATTAATTGATGCAATTCCTATTCCGCTATTGATTATCTTTTATCTAGGATTTGGAAGTGCTCTCTCAGTTTTCATGTTCCATGGGTTCATCAAGGCAATTCCAATCGAAGTAGAAGAGGCGGCAAGAATTGATGGATGCAGTACGCTGCAAACTTTTTTTCTAATCGTTTTCCCAATGTTAAAACCGATTGCTGTAACCATTTCCATCCTGAACGTTTTGTGGATCTGGAACGATTACCTGCTTCCATCACTCGTTTTGAATCATCCAGAAGTGTATACAATGCCTGTCCAAATGAAAGTTTTTAATGGTACGTATATGAACAACTGGGAATTGCTGATTCCTGCAATTCTTCTGACAGTCATTCCAATCCTGATCATGTATATGATCGGCCAGCGCTCCATCATAAATGGAGTGATGCAAGGATCTATTAAGTAAAAAGCAACCCTAGAGATGAGAGGATAATAAAATGAAAAAAGCATGGTGGAAAGAGGCTGTAGTCTATCAGGTCTATCCAAGGAGCTTCATGGATAGCAACGGCGATGGCGTAGGGGATTTAAAAGGGATCATCACGAAATTAGATTATCTCAAGGACCTGGGTATTGATGTCATCTGGATTTGCCCGATGTACAAATCTCCCAATGATGATAATGGCTACGATATTTCGGATTATCAGGATATCATGGATGAATTTGGGACAATGGAAGATTTCAATCTTCTGCTGGAAGAGGTCCATACGCGCGGGATGAAACTGATCCTGGACCTTGTCATCAACCATACGAGCGATGAACATCCATGGTTTTTAGAATCTCGCTCTTCAACAGAAAACCCTAAAAGGGACTGGTATATTTGGAGGGACGGCAGAGACGGCAAGGAACCGAATAACTGGGAATCGATTTTCAGCGGGCCTGCCTGGAAGTTTGACGATAAGACCGGTCAATACTTCCTTCACATTTTTTCGGAACGCCAGCCAGATTTGAATTGGGAGAACCCGGAAGTAAGGGAAGCCCTGTACACCATGGTAAACTGGTGGCTTGATAAGGGAATTGATGGATTCAGAATCGATGCAATTTCCCATATCAAAAAAGAACCAGGTTTCCCTGATATGCCCAACCCAGACAATCTGGATGTTGTACCTGCTTTTCCTAAGATGATGAATTTTGAAGGAATCGATGATTACTTGTCCGAATTCGCAGATAAGACCATCCGTAATTATGATGTAATGACCGTTGGGGAAGCGAATGGAGTAGGGGTTCCTGATGCCGACAGGTGGGTAGGAGAAGAAAAGGGTTATTTCGACATGATCTTCCAGTTTGAATTCTTGGAACTCTGGGACAAGAAAGCAAAGGATTCGGTTGATGTAAGGGCACTCA
>DMSR01000397.1 GCA_003457145.1 Bacillus sp. (in: firmicutes) | reverse complement strand
AGATTTATGGCTATTGCTTGAAAACAATCACTTTATCACGGATTGAAATATCGTTTTTCAAGCAATAGCCATAAATCTTGTCAAGGGCATTGTGCCTCCCGATATCCAAACGTGAAACTACAGGGCCGAAGAGGCTACATAACGCAGCATTATGAACCCCGCCAGTGTTTTTGAACAACTTTGCAGAATCTTGCATTTCCTCCATTAGCCTGAAGCAGTCTTCTATTTCTATAGCTGTATTGATGTTATCAAGTTTTTTTGCCGTTAGGGCATCTGCTGCAAAAACGAAGCCAGAACGACTCCCCCCGCAGCATGAGGTCAGATAACGCTTACCTTGAAGGTTCTTATAATATGGATTCTCGCGGGAAGTCTTCACATGTACAAAGCCTTCTTTTTCCTGAATCCATATACTTTGAATATCGGAAAACTTTGTTATAATCCCCTCAGAAGCAAGATAACCAATTACCATATCTTCAATATAGTCTGGAGTACAAACCATTGTAACAAATTCCTGACCATTCACTTTGACAGTGACAGTATACTCGGTAACTATACTATCCTCTACTCTTTCGGCATGGCCATCTCCATAACGAAGGATTTCCCTTTTAATCTCGACCGGTTTCATAGCAGCCACCCTCTTAGAATATTTTTTCACATTGCAGAAATCAACTTTAACCATTATGAATTGTCTGCAAACAGAGCTACTGAAAAAGCAGGCATTCAAGCTATTCCAGCTTGGCACCTGCTTTTCCTTTTACTCCTTAGGCTCTAGAGTCCCATCCTTGCTATTATGCAAGTCTTGGTCTTCCGGAAGCTGCGTTGTCCTTTCCAACCCGCTCGTATCCTCTCCCATGCCTTTTAGGAATTCAAAGAGCATAGCCAGCGCTCGGTTGATTTCCGGATCTTTCAGTGAACGAACGATATCAAAATAACCTAGCTTATCATCGTCGTTTTCCTTGTACTCGGCAACTCTTGCAATACCAGAGTTCAATTTCAACAGCAATGGTTCCAGCTGCTGTACATTGATTGTGCCAAGAACACCAACCATTAATAAGAGATTCTTTAAAGTATTGGTTGTCTCTGGCTTATCAGCGGCTTTCACTAAAACATTCATTACTTTATCCCCTTCGCTGAACAATCCGCTTAGGAGAGATAAAACTCCGCGGTTATGCATATGCTTGATGATATCAAGGGACTCCAATATAGCTTCCTTATTGTCTAACAGGGCATTTTCTACTTCTTCCAAGTCCGCTCTCTTTTGATCCGTTTTCGTCATTTCAATCTGCTTAATTTTAGTGACTGCCTTAGCCATTCTGAGTACTCTCCTTTTTCACAAGATCACCCGGGAATACATAGTCCGGACGTGCCCACTTTTTTTGAACCTGGACGCCAACTTGTGGTTGTGGATTGCCGTATCGGAAATTATTCCGAGGCAATGGATTCACACCTTCATATTGAAGGATTTCCATTTTAGCTTTTGTCTCTTTGTATGCTGGAGTATCAGTATCCTTGTCCCCATAGCTGCTAGTAAGAAGGTTAATCGCTGCTTCGCCGGTATCATTCATTGGCAGGTATACTTCTTTTCCTTTTACTCTATCCGTAACAACGCATTTTACCTTCAAGTTTCCATAAGGCGAAGTCAATCTCACGAGTGTTCCATCCTTCAAGCCTCTTTCATCCGCAAGCTCTGGTGATACCTCAAGGAACGTTTCCGGAGTTTTTGATGTAATCCCCTCGGACTTATATGTTAGATTCCCCTCATGGAAGTGTTCTAGCAAACGGCCGTTATTAACATGGATGTCATATTCCTCTCCATATTGAATGGGAATGGACCATTTTACTGGGTACAGACGTGCTTTTCCATCCGGGAATGGGAACCCATCCAAATATAGAACAGGACTGTCAGTGCCATCATTATTTACCGGCCATTGCAGACTTTTATAGCCTTCCAGCCGTTCGTAGGAAACACCCGAGTAGATTGGCATCAGACTCGCTGCCTCTGCCATGATTTCACCTGGCCGCTCATATGACCAGCCTTCACCAAGACGATTAGCAATTTCAATCAGGATTTCCCAATCCGGTTTAGACTCACCTAATGGCTCAAACACCTGATACAATCGCTGAATCCTGCGTTCTGTATTCGTAAATGTGCCCTCTTTTTCAAAGCTGGGGCTCGCAGGCAATACTACGTCCGCAAATTGAGCTGTTCTTGAAAAGAAAACATCCTGGACAACAAAGAAATCTAGTTTTTCGTAGGCAGCGTGGACGTGGTTGATATTCGAATCAACCAGACCCATTTCCTCTCCTTTGATATACAGGGCTTTCAGAGTTCCATTATGCATTCCATCAATCATTTCATGATTGTTGATGCCCGGTTCTTCAGGAAGCTTAACGCCCCAAGCTTTTTCGAATTTTCCTCGGTCCCCATCATCATATACCTTCTGATACCCTGGAAGTGAGTCAGGACTGCTGCCAAAATCACCAGCCCCTTGCACATTGTTATGGCCCCGAAGAGGATAAGCTCCTGTTCCTGGCCTTCCATAGTTCCCTGTTATTAACAATAGATTAGATATCGCTGTACTTGTATCACTGCCGCCAAGGTGCTGAGTAACGCCCATTGCCCATAAAATGCAAGCACTCTTTGACTCATGAATCATTGCGGCTATTTGAATAAGTGTTTCTTTCTTAAGTCCTGTCGTTTTCTCTGCGTATTCAAGAGTAAAGCCTTCAAGACTTGCTATATATTCACCAAGTCCATTTACTTTATTATTCAAGAATTCTTCATCAGCCCAGCCCTGGTCGATAATATACTTCGTTACGGCGGATATCCAAATCAAGTCACTTCCTGCCTTCGGTCTGATGAACAGGTCAGCGCGATTTGCCATTTCATGCTCACGTAAATCAGCAACGATCAGCTTTTGGCCATTTAACTTTTGAGCACGCTTTACACGTGTCGCAAGTACGGGATGAGCCTCAGAAGTATTTGACCCGACGATCAGCACTAGGTCTGCCATTGCGATATCCTCAATCGAGCCAGCATCACCGCCATGACCCACAGTTCTGAATAGACCAACTGTAGCAGGAGTTTGGCAGTACCTAGAGCAATTATCGATATTATTGGTACCAATCACGGCCCTCGCAAGCTTTTGCATTAAATAGGATTCTTCATTTGTACATTTAGAAGAAGTGATGAATCCAAGGGAATCTGGACCATACTCATTCTTGATTTCAGTAAACTTGCTTGCAATCAACTCTAGCGC
>DMSR01000485.1 GCA_003457145.1 Bacillus sp. (in: firmicutes) | reverse complement strand
GCAAAAGGTCAGCACCAAGGCATTTGACCGGATTGTCATCAACCTTCGTAACGAGGAGGAGCAGAATGAGAATCTAGTAATCATTGATATGCCGATAGGGGAGTATGCTGATTGTGAAGTGGAACCAACCTGCGGCCTGGTGAGCAAAACGGGTTTCCTTGGTATGCAGGATGAACCGCGAGCTTTTTATGAACCGCACAGAAAGGATGCTGAACTTCTGTGGTTCAGTAACGGATTTGTAGAATACAGGTTTCCCAATAGAATTCCATACGGATCGACTGAACACCAGATCGATCTTTCAGCTGAAATATGCTCTGAGGCCCCGTATCATAAGCTTGATTGGCCTTCCGATATTACAGTATGGATTAACGGCGTAGAAATTGGCACTTGGACCAGCCCGGGGGACTTTGGTGGGAAAAGGGGATTCCTGACACCGGAATGGTGGCTGACCGGGAACACCCAATATGGACTTTTGAAAAATTGGACAGTGAACCAAGAGGGGTCATTTATTGACGGAGTAAAGCAATCTGACGTAACCATAAAGGACCTGAACATTCAATCAAAGCCTTTTATATCCATTAAGTTTGGCATAAAGAAGGATGCTGATAATATAGGCGGCATGAATTTATTTGGCCACCGGTTCGGCAACTATGACCAGGGAATCCTCATGAAGCTGCACTATAATAAGTGATCAATGAACATGCTGGATTCGGGGAACAGCTTCAGTCCTTTCCGTTAGCAGCTAACTTTGAACTTGGAATAATAATAAACGCTCTAAGTTTTTATTACTTAGAGCGTTTATTATTAACAGTCACTCCCCAGATTAGTGGCCCCTTTAGGCAGTGCAGGTTTTTAAGTAAGCCATATTGATTGGCAGCAGCCTTTTGAAAAACCGGCTTAAAATAAATTGGTACCCAAATCTTTTGTAACTAATTTAGGGAGCAATCGATTTTAGTCTTTGTATTGGCTGATCAAAATTAAAATATTGTAGTATAAAAATGAAAAGAAAGCTGGCATATAAAGGCTCGCGAAATTTAAATCATGATAGAAAGAAAGGGTGTAAATCTCCCATCCAATTACACCTGTCAGTATATAAAGCAAACAATTCTTTATGTAATCGGCAAGCAGCGGTGTTTTCCCACTTTTAGGGACAGTATCCATAATGATTGAATAGATACTCGCTCCTGCAAATACTGCAGGAATGGTTAAAAAGAAGAATGCGATTAATCCTGTTATAATCGTTGCTAGTAAGATGATTTTAAGTCTTTTTCGTAACATCCTTGTAAACTCCAATATCTTTTGATAGGAAAAGCAAGTGATTCAATCGATTTAAAACCAATATCCCAAGCTCTTTCTTGTTCGCATGGCATACTCATTTCTCAGCAAAGGTTCTTCTTCATACTTCTCCTTTAAGGCATTTCCCACCCCTCTACTCTTTCAATGCATAAATTCTATTTTCCTTCTTTACTCCCGAAGTTCCCCCTGTTGGCCAAACATAGACTCACTCAACGGTCGTTCATTTGTAAAAAAAACGACATACCTGAGGCATTTCCCCTCTATATCCCCCCGTTACAATTAAAGTAAATAGAGGATGATCTGAAAAAGGTGTGGTCTGTAGTTGAATAAATCTTTTCTGCTGATCAAAGCGATTGTCAGGCGATGGATATGGCCTTTTTTTCGCCGTACATTAATTTTAACAGGAGTTTTAACAATACTGATTTTTGGTGCAGGTAAAGTTAATTGGACCCCAATGGAGAATTGGATAATTGATAAATTGGCCCATCATGAGCCCATTGGCACGCAGCTGATTTTGCCATTTCAGGCCAAAGTGGATATCGCGGGCACGAAAGAGTATAAAAAAGAAAAGTTATTGATTTTAAAGACGAATCTTAAAAATACTCTTCAGCTTTTAGGGTCAAAGATTGGGATAAAAAGCAGGAGCGCATATAACTCAGCAAAAAATGTAAAGGACCTGCTAACTAGTCAAAATCAACCAGAGGAGATTAAGTCAGCGAATCCGGACAACGTGCTTTCTGATTGGGATATCATTAAAGATAATCTTAAAGAAAGTCTGAATGCCTTTAAGGATTTTGCGACGGTGAGGATTATGACAGAGGATGGGAAACCGGTGATTGTTAAGGTAGTTGAGAACAAGCCTGTCATTGTAGAATATGATTCTTCTGATAAAGTGATGAGGTGGGGCAAGGAAATCCAGGCAGCCTCGGCTAAATACGGAATCGATCCTGCGATTATAGCTGCAGTGATCGAGCAAGAATCAGGAGGGAATCCCGACGCAGAAAGTCCAGCAGGTGCAATAGGGTTGATGCAGCTTATGCCTGGAACCGCCAAGGAATTAGGAGTTAACCCCTACGAGCCTCTCGCAAACATTGAAGGTGGAACAAAATATCTGGCAATTCAGCTCAATTATTTCGGAACCCTCGAATTGGCATTGGCAGCATATAATGCCGGTCCGGGAAATGTACTGAACTCTAGGTATCTATATATCTCCGAGACCCAAAACTATATTCGGAATGTACCCAGCCTGGTTGCAAAATATCAGCGCAAATTTACTGCGGCAGTTAATGCAGCTGAAAAGTAAAAGATAGGGAGAGTTTTATAGGTTTTCCAAGGTAACCTGGGAGCCATTAGCATCTTCACTACCCTGAGCCTGATGTTTTTTCTATTTAAAAAATGGCGTGCTATTTTAGGAGAACCGGTCCTCCTGCGGGATCACTTAACCACCGCAGGAGATCCTCTTTGATAATTTATGCATCATGTCCTGTGGAAAGTGAACATTCAGAGCATCCCCTATTTTCATCAACTGAATATAAAATTTTATTTTAATAGATAGATTATTTTTTTTATTTTTTATTACAATATATCTTGTAATAAAACAATAATACATGTTATATTTAAATTCAGAAAATTATAAAAAGGGGCGATTTAAATGAAGCGAGTAAGTTGGCTAGCGATAGTGATGGTCTTTATTTTTTCAGTCTTATCAGGGTGCAGTGGTTCAAAGGAAAGTTCAGGAACTGACAGTGAAAAAGAAAGCGCTAACAAAGTGGTTAACCTTAAATACTGGGTACCTTTTAGCGGTGGGGACGGTGACTATATGAAAGCGATGGTGGCGGAGTACAACAAAACCCATGATGACGTCCAGGTGGAAATGCTGAACCTTAAATGGGAGGAATATTACACCAAGCTCCGTACCGCAGTGGCATCCAAGCAAGGACCTGATGTCGCGGTAGCGCATACATCAAAACTCGGGGAAATCGTACCAGCAGGCATGGTTTATGAGCTGGACCCAATTGCAGAAAAGGCGGGAATCAAATGGGATTCCTATAATGAAAACATCCTTAATGCAACGATATTTGAAGGGAAACACATGGCAATGCCTCTTGATACACATGCATTGATCATGTTCTACAATAAGAAGATTCTTGGTGACGCTGGACTTCTTGATGGCAACGGTGAGCCAAAGATGGAACCGGGAGCAGATGGCTTCGTTAAGATGCTCAAGCAGGTAAAAGAAAAGACTGGGCAGGATATCATGCCATTTGTCGGAACATCTAATGGAAACGTTCCGTTCTGGATGTGGTGGACTCTATACAGCCAGATGGATGGCCAGCTTTTAACGGAAGACGGTAAAAAAGCGGCATTCAATAATGCAGAAGGCAAGAAGGCGCTGCAATTCATTTCAGATTTGGTTCAT
>DMSR01000280.1 GCA_003457145.1 Bacillus sp. (in: firmicutes) | reverse complement strand
TCAGAAAGCATGATACGAGCATTTCCTATTTTTAACTGAGCATTCAAAGCCCGGTTCTTCGCTTCCTGAGGGAGTGCTTTCTTAGTATTTTGCGGAATCTCACCAAACGTTTGGAGACTGATTACTTCCGCACCTAGGGCATGCTGGTAAAACTTCACGGCTTCCTGCCCGTTTCCGTTCGTAACAATATAAGGGATAATTCCAGTAATCATGTCAGCACCTCTTTCCAATTATTTAAATAGAACAAATGTTTGATTTACTTTACTATATATTTTATAACTTAGCAATTAAGAATCGGATTAAATGGATTTATGTGAGAGAAGCAGAGAATACGGACTAAAACCAACTTTTTTTAATACATATATTCCATAAAATAACAATAAGTCTATCACTTCCATAGCAAGGCGGATAACTTATTTAAAGGTTTACATAAAAAGAGGCTAACAAAAAACGAGTAGAAACCCGATTGGTTTCATACTCGTTTTTACTAAGAGTGATTGTTATCTTGATTTTACTGTATTAATGCTTTCACACGTGCTACTACATTATTCACAGAGAATCCGTATTCTTCCATGATTTTTTCACCTGGTGCAGATGCGCCGAATGTATCGATCGCTAGTACTTCACCTTCATCACCAACATAACGGTGCCAGCCCAGTGAAGAGCCCATTTCGAGACCAAGGCGCTTTTTGACTGCCTTAGGAATTACACTTTCTTTGTATTCCTTAGACTGCTCTTCGAAACGATCCCAAGATGGCATGCTCACTACTGATACATTAATGCCTTCAGAAGCAAGGGCTTTCTGTGCTTGAACTGCCAGACCTACTTCAGAACCAGCTGCGAGCAACAATGCATCAGCTGTTTCCTTCCCAGCCGGTGAAATAACGTACGCGCCTTTAGAAACACCCTCATAAGCATTCTTGTCGGTATCTTTGATTGTTGGCAGGTTTTGGCGAGTCAACACAAGCGCAGTTGGCTTGTTGGTTGATTCAACTGCAAGCTTCCATGCTGCAGCAGTTTCGTTTCCTTCCGCTGGTCGAATTACTGAAAGGTTTGGCATTGCACGTAATCCTGCCAGTTGTTCAACCGGCTCATGTGTAGGTCCATCCTCACCAACTGCAATACTGTCATGTGTGAATACATAAGTGACAGGCAGTCCCATAAGAGCTGCAAGCCTGATTGCCGGCTTCAAGTAGTCAGAGAATACAAAGAATGTTCCGCCGAATACTTTTAATCCGCCGTGAAGTGCCATACCATTCATCGCCGCGCCCATTGCAAATTCACGGACACCGAACCAAATATTGCGGCCTTCATATGAATTCGGGAAGAAGTCGCCCGATCCTTTAACCATCGTCTTGTTAGAACCTGCAAGATCCGCAGAACCTCCAACCAAATACGGCAGATTTTTCGCGATTGCATTAAGTGCTTCTCCTGAAGAGGCACGGCTTGCCAGACTCTTTCCTTCTTCATATACAGGAATGTCCTTATCCCATCCTTCAACAAGCTCACCTTTCATTGCTTTTTCAAGTTGCGCTCCCAGTTCTGGGTATTCACTTTTATATTTAGCAAAAAGCTCATTCCAAGCTTGCTCAGCTTCTTCTCCCTTATCTGCTATCTGCTGCTTGAAGTGGTCATACACTTCTGAAGGAACATGGAAATCTTCTTCGAAAGTCCATTTATAAGCTTCCTTCGTTAGCTTAAGTTCGTCAGCACCAAGCGGCGCCCCATGTACATCAGATTTTCCTGATAGATTTGGTGAACCGTAGCCAATCACTGTTTTAACCTCGATTAATGTTGGGCGATTTTCATCTGTTTTCGCTTCTTCAAGCGCTTTTGCGATTTCTTCCAGGTTGTTTCCGTCTTCAACGCGGATATACTGCCATCCATAGGCCTTGAAACGATCAGCAACACTTTCTGAGAAGGATTTGTCTAAATCACCATCTAAAGAGATGTCGTTTGAATCGTACATAACGACCAATCTGCCCAATTTCAAATGAGCTGCTAGAGATGCCGCTTCAGCAGATACACCTTCCATTAAATCGCCATCACCACAAATGCTGTATGTATAATGGTCTACCAAATTGTAGCTGTCCTTATTATAAACAGCGGCAAGGTGGCGCTCAGCCATTGCCATACCCACTGCCATTGCTACTCCTTGTCCTAGCGGGCCAGTTGTTGCATCTACACCAGCTGTATGGCCATACTCAGGGTGACCAGGAGTTTTGCTGCCCCACTGACGGAACTGTTTAATATCTTCCATTGAAAGATCATATCCTGCAAGGTGCAATAAGCTGTATAACAGCATAGATCCGTGTCCAGCAGACAAAACGAAGCGGTCACGATTGAACCATTCAGGATTTTTAGGATTGATGTTCATGTAACGGGTCCATAGAGTATAAGCCATAGGAGCTGCTCCCATCGGCATGCCGGGGTGTCCGGAATTGGCTTTCTCAATTGCGTCAATAGATAAAGTACGAATTGAATCGATTGCAAGCATATCAACTTTATTAAACATTAATTACATCCTTTCTATAAGTACTGGCTACATCAATATATTATAGCGAGAACAATTATTATACAACAAATTATGCCTGAAGGAGACAGAAAAGGCCGTATTGTTATTTATTTTGACACAAACAAAGAAGCCTTATGTATTAATAGCTTCTAATTGAACGAAAAAAAGGATACACATATATGCATCCTGAATCATCTATTAATGAAGTTTATTCTTATTCTGAACTTCTTTCAATTTTTCCGGAGTAACATCATTTCCTTCGGGATCAACGATTGTTACACCTTTGAGTGTATTAAACATGGAAGATCGGAAGGATTGAAGATACTCTGCCCGAAGCTTTGTTTGTTCCTTTGCCTCTTCCTCAGTCAACTTAGATTGCTTTGCTTTGTTGGCCAGTTCATTTATCCTGGCGATTTTATCACTTGATAGCATGGTAAAGCTCCTTTTTAAAAAAATTACATCTCCAGTCATGTTACTAGAAAGAATCTATTTTTACAAGAATTGAGCTTATTCATCATGCATCTCCATGTACTCTAAATATCTTCGGTTGACTGTGGCCTTTGAGACTTCATAACCAAAACCTCTAAGAGTTGAGGCTATTTCAGCAAAAGTCAGTCCATTATTACGCAGCTTGACAACCTCTTCAATTGGTAATTCTTTCCGTTCCCGTCCAGAATTATCACCAAGATTTTTCAGGTTTCTCTGAGGCTTAAAGCCATGTTCGATTGCCCGCTGCATTCCGCGCTTTATTTTAATATTATGGATTTTCCGCTGATATTCCTACTTCACTTATCTGATCTGCAGGACCATGGAATCAGAATCAGATAAGTGAAGTTCACCATTATGTGAAATACTGTATAATTTAACATCTTCTTTTAAAATGCAATGAAGGATGGCAACCTTGGC
>DMSR01000335.1 GCA_003457145.1 Bacillus sp. (in: firmicutes) | reverse complement strand
AAAGAGTTGTAATTAAGATTGGCAGCAGCTCGCTGACGAGTATGCATGGGGAAATCAGCAGATATAAGCTGGAAAAGCTGGCGAATCAGATTGTGGCACTGAAGGATGCAGGCTATGAAACCGCCGTTGTCTCATCGGGCGCTGTGGCTGCTGGATACCGCAAGCTTGGATGCATCCAGCGACCGACCTCATTGCCGGAAAAGCAGGCAGCAGCATCAATCGGGCAAGGGCTGTTAATGGAATCTTACTCAGAACTGTTTTTATCTCACGGGTATGTAGCTTCCCAAATTCTGATCACGAGAAGCGACTTTTCCGACGAAACCCGCTATAACAATATGAAAAATACAATGAACGTCCTCTTGGAAAGAGGGTTCATCCCGATCATCGATGAAAATGACACAGTCACGGTCGACCGTCTCCGTTTCGGCGACAATGACACATTGTCAGCGAAGGTGGCCGCGTTGATCGAGGCAGACCAGCTGATCATTCTTTCCGATATCGACGGATTGTATGACGCTAATCCGAACAGCAACCCAGACGCTAAGTTGCTGGATAAGGTTCATGAGATTACTCCTGAAATCGAAGCGGCAGCTGGCGGTTCTGGAAGCGCGGTCGGCACAGGCGGAATGAAATCGAAGATCTCAGCTGTGAAAATTGCGATGGCATCGGGTATTGATTCATTTTTAGGAAAGGCCAACAGCAATGATATTTTAATCAAAGCAGTGAACGGCAGTGCAAAGGGGACGTATTTTAACCAAAATCATGATACCTATAACCTCGATAACAACCAGCAATGGATTGCTTTCCATTCCGGGCCTGAGGGCGAAGTGGTCATCCACCCCGAATCAAGAACCGCGATTCTCGAAGATCGAAAAAATATCCTCCCAAGTGACATCCTTACGGTAAATGGCAAGTTCAACGAAGGGGCCGTAGTCAGAGTGATGGACGTTGACGGAGAAGAAATGGGCTTAGGAAGAATCAATTACTCCCATGAAAAATTAAATCAAACCTTGCTTGAAGAAGAAACCGAGCCAAAGGAAGCAATCGAACAGGAAACGTTTGTCTGTTCACTCGACTTTGCTTTGCCGGTATCAGTCTAAAAAATTTACAGGAGGCGTTTTGATGACATTGACAATGACTCAAACAACGACAGTAGAAGAACAAGCAATTGCGGCCAAAAAGGCAGCCAAACAATTAAACATCCTTTCCACCGAGGAAAAAAATGCGGCACTGCTCGTATTGGCCGACGCATTGGATAATAATTATGAAGCGATTTTAGCTGAAAACGAAAAGGATTTAATGAACGGAAAGGAAAAAGGCTTCGAGGACGCATTCATGGATCGCCTGGCACTTAGTCGTGAGCGAATCGCCGACTTTGCCGAAGGACTTCGCCAGGTCGCTGAGCATGCAGATCCAATCGGGGACGTCCTGTCAGACTGGACGCTTGAAAATGGACTCAATGTAAAAGAAATCCGTGTTCCACTAGGCGTCATCGGCATGATTTACGAAGCGCGACCGAACGTAACCGTCGATGCCGCAGGCCTGGCGCTCAAATCAGGAAACGCCATCATCTTAAAAGGCGGCTCCTCGGCACTGTCTTCAAACAAAGCCATCGTGGAAATCATGCACGAAGCACTACAAAACACAAAGGTGCCGAAGGATGCGATTCAATTCATCGCAACAGCAGACCGTGAAGCAACACAGCAGCTGTTCACGATGAAGGAGCACATCGACGTTCTGATTCCGCGCGGCGGAGGAGCATTGATCAAAGCAGTCGTTGAAAACGCGACCGTACCCGTCCTCGAAACCGGAGTAGGAAACTGCCACCTGTACGTCGACGAAGAAGCCGACACCAAAAAAGCACTGAACATCCTAGTAAATGCCAAAACAGACCGCCCAGCAGTCTGCAACGCAGCCGAAACACTTATCGTCCATCAAGCATGGCTTGAGAGCAACAAAGAACAACTTGCTGCAGCATTCCAGGAAAACGGCATTACTGTCCATGGAGACGAATCAGCCGCTGCTTCTCTGCCAAACGTACTGCCAGCTTCCGAAACCGACTGGGCTGACGAATACCTAAGCCTCGACATCGCCGTAAAGGTTGTTAATAACATCGATGAAGCCATCGAGCACATCGACCAGTACGGAACCAAACACTCAGAAGCTATTATTACCGAAAATGCTGAGAACGCAAGGAAGTTCCTGCAGTTAGTAGATGCAGCAGCTCTATATCATAATGCATCAACTAGATTTACAGATGGAGGAGCGTTAGGATTTGGGGCTGAAATTGGGATTTCTACGCAAAAGCTGCATGCTAGAGGGCCTATGGGCTTGCCCGCATTGACTACTCGGAAATATGTTATGGTTGGGGATGGGTTGGTTAGATAATTTAACCACCAGACTATATTTTAAGAAAAAAGAAGGCTCTCCTTGTCATTTTTTTTTGCGGGGAGAGCCTTTGTTTTGTCAGTAAAACAAGACGCCAGGTTTTTTAATACTTTTCGGCCCCGCGAATGGGACACGAAAACCATTCCTAGGTCCTGCCCCTTGCATTGGTTAAAGGGAAGGAAAGAAAATCTAAAAAATAGTTGCATATAGTTTAATGACAATGTATTATGTAGGTAAGCGCATACAGAACGGATTGTAACTGTTAAATCAGGCAAAACCGATTCCTTTTAACAGGGGGGAGGTTTTGCCTTTTTTGTTATCGGAGGTGGAAGAAGTGAGGATCAAAAAAATACTGAACAACAATGTGATTGTCTCTATAAAAGATAAGCAGGAAGTTATCGTTATGGGGCGAGGGCTGGCCTTTAATAAACGGGTTGGAGAAGACATCGACCAAGATAAGGTAGAAAAGATCTTCACTTCGGAGGACAAGGATATTACAAAGAAGTTTAAGACCTTGATTGCCGAAATCCCGATGGAGTACATGGAACTGTCTGAAGAGATTATTCAGTATGCTAAAGACAAAATTGGTAAAAAGCTGAATGATAGTATTTACATCTCTCTTACAGATCATATTCATTTTGCGATTGAGCGCTATCATAATAATCTTCCAATCAAAAACGGATTACTCTGGGAAACAAAGAACCTTTACAAACAGGAATTCGAAATTGGGCTGGAAGCCTTGAATATGATTTGTGACCGGTTCAATGTTATTCTGCCAGAAGATGAAGCAGGCTTTATCGCGCTGCACCTGGTTAATGCTCAGTTAAATGAGGACATGACAAATACTGTTGATATGACCAAGGTGATTCAAGATATTTTAACGATTGTGAAATACAGCTTTAAGATTGAGTTTGATGAAAATTCATTGAACTATCATCGCTTTATTACTCATCTGAAGTTCTTTGCTCATCGACTGGTCAAAGGGGAGCATTATAAAGATGGGAAAGATGACCTCTTAAATGTCATTATCAATAAGTATCCTGATGCTTATCAATGCTCAATGAAGATCAAGAAGTTTGTGGAAAAGCAATATCGATATGAGTTAACGGAACAAGAGATTCTCTATCTGACGATTCATATCGAACGTGTAGTGAAAAGATAAATATTTTTTCCGTTTAGGATTGTTACTCTGTGAGGCAAAACCTAAATTACGGGAATGTCAGGCTTTTATGGTCTGGTCTTCACGTAGTTTAGGTTTTTTCTTTTATAAAAAATAGGTTTAAAAATATTAGGGGGTGCACGGTGATGAATCATCAAGAGCTAGGTATTAAGATTTTAGAGCTGGTCGGCGGGGAGGAAAATGTACAAAGTGTGATCCACTGTATGACCAGACTTCGTTTTAACCTTCGTGATAACAGCAAAGTAGAGCGAAGCAAATTGGAAAATTTGGACGGTGTCATGGGCACGAATATAAGCGGTTCTCAGTTCCAGATCATTATCGGAAACGATGTACCGAAAGTGTATAAAGAAATCCTCAATAACAGTCACTTAAAAGAAGACAGTAACAATGGAGAAAAGTCAGGTGGGAACGTAATAAGTGCAATCTTTGATGTAATCTCTGGTGTTTTCACTCCGATTCTTCCGGCCATTGCAGGGGCTGGTATGATCAAAGGGATCCTGGCGATCCTCTCGACATTCGGCTGGCTTGATCCAGCGTCTCAGACCTATATCATTTTAAATGCCATTGGTGATGGAGCGTTCTACTTCTTGCCAATCCTGTTAGCTGTCAGTTCAGCTCGTAAATTCGGGAGTAATCCTTATATAGCTGCAACCATAGCCGCGGCGATTTTGCATCCGACGCTAACAGCTTTATTTAGTGCAGGTGAACCAATCAGTTTCATTGGATTGCCAGTCATAGCAGCCGTTTATTCATCCACGGTTATTCCGATTATCCTGGCTATTTGGATTGCTTCACATGTTGAAAGGTTCGTAGATAAATTCACTCATAGTTCTTTGAAGCTAATTGTAGTACCAACCTTAACCATTTTGTTTGTTGTACCGGTTACGTTAATGACAGTCGGGCCGCTGGGCGTTATTTTAGGTGACTATTTATCAAATGGTTTAAGCTTCTTATTTGAGGATTATGGATTCATTGCAATGGTTTTACTGGCAGGGACTTTTTCGTTAATCATTATGACTGGGATGCATTATGCTTTAGTCCCTATTATCATTAACAATCTGACAGTAAAAGGGATTGATTATATCGCACCTGCAATGTTCTTGGCGAATATGGGGCAAGCAGGAGCAGCATTCGCTGTTTTCCTAAAATCTAAAAACAAAAAGTTTAAATCTCTATCATTAACTGTCTCTATTACTGCACTTATGGGTATTACAGAGCCTGCGATGTATGGAGTGAACGTAAGACTTAAAAGGCCATTTGCTGGTGCTTTATTAGGTGCAGCAGTTGGAGGCGTGTACTATGCAATCACTGGAGTTGCTGCATATATTCTGGGAGGAAGCGCTGGTTTACCGGGAGTTACATCGTTTATTGGACCAACTTTTGTACACGCACTCATCGGTCTTGCCATTGCATTCTTTGCGGCAACCATCATTTCATATCTGTTAGGGTTTGAAGATATCCCTGAAGAAAACAAGGAAGAAACGAAAACGGATACAGCTCCAGATCTTCCAGGAGCAGAAGTTGATTCTGTTTTAATAAGCCCGATCAAAGGAGAAGTTATAAAACTTTCAGACGTTAGTGATCCAACATTCTCTTCTGAAGTAATGGGTGAAGGAATTGCGATTAGACCGCATGATGGCAAGATAATTTCCCCTGTTAATGGTGTTGTGACAACGCTTTTTAGAACCAAACATGCGATTGGTATTACATCTGAAGAAGGTGCTGAAATCTTGATTCATGTTGGAATTGATACCGTAAAGCTGGAAGGGGAGCATTTCGAAGCTCTGATCCAACAGGGAGACCGAGTGGCGGTTGGCCAGCCATTATTAGCAGTTGATATTGAAGGCATCAAGGAAAAAGGTTTTGATACCGTAACACCTGTCATCATCACAAATACAACTGCTTTTGAAAAA
>DMSR01000431.1 GCA_003457145.1 Bacillus sp. (in: firmicutes) | reverse complement strand
TGAATGGAGGGGGTGATACAGATATGTCTTCAATTCTCTTTGCAGGCTCTCCTCATCAGTCACATTCGCATATTTCTGAACAATGGACATGACAGCTTCTATGGAGGTTCGCTGCTGAGGCTTGGCATCAACAAGAGCATTAACTTTCTGGAGCAGTCCTTCCTTTTCAGCTTCTGTCAAAATAGGACTGACAACGAAGACCGGCTTATCCTTCTCCTTTAGCGGAATCGTGGAAATAATGAAATCCACATCATAAAGATTTTTTTCATAATCCCGTCTAGAAACACAGCCAAGAATATCCACTGTTGAAAATAGTCCTTCAAGCTGGTGCCATAATAGTTGAGAGGTTCCGACTCCTGTTGTACACACAAGCAAAGCATTCTTCCGCTCTGCAGGTTTAACACCAACCCGCTCCATCCAGCCGCCAAAGTGCATCGCAATTAAAGCAACTTCATGATCATTGACTTCTTTGCCCGCAGCTTCCTCAAGGTGAACAATCACTTTTTTGGTTAGTTGAAAAACATCATTGTATTTAGCCTTCAGCGATTCCGTCATTTCACTTTCTATCTCAAGTCCATACTTTATTCGATAGAAAGCAGGTTTAACGTGCAATAAGAGATTTTTTTCGATTTCCTTCCGGTTTTCGAAAAATACACAAGCATACTTCTGAAAGTCTGTGACCATGTTAGTTACAACCTCTGAAAGCATCACTTTTTCCTGTGAGCTATTGTGTAAAAGTAAATCCTCAGAGAATTGAATCCTGGATCCCAAAAGATGTTTAGTAATATAAACAACCTCATCCTCAGGAAAGTTCAGATTAAAAAGATCCGCAAGCTGCTGACTAATTTTCATGGCTGCCTGGTATTCTTTTGTTTCTTTGAGAATCTCCTTCTCTACATTATCAATAATGACTTTTTTGCCTTGTGCGAGCCGACGTACAAATAGAAGAATACGGAATGTGAAATTATGCAGAAATTCGTCCGTAAATTGTACGTTAAGCTCCTGCTCAACAGAACTGACGACAAAATGAACCGCTTTCATTTTGTCTAAATCAAATAAATCCAGACCTTCATCACTCGTGTTAAGGATCATAGGGATTTGAGTTAACACAGTTTGCCAGCTTTGCTCGGTAAAAACATGCTGTAAATAGAAGACAATCGCTTTTCTTTTATCATCTTCCTTCCCGCTGATGATATAACCCTCTTTACGGTCAAACTCCAAGTCTAACTCGAAACGCAATAATTCCTCTTTCAGGTTCTTAATATCTTCAATTACTGTATTCCTGCTTACCCGCACCTTTTTCATCAAGTCTTCAAGATACAAAGGCTGGATTCTGGCCATTAAATAGATGGAAAGCCAAGCTTTCCTCTCTTTTGGCGTGTACTCATAATGCCAAATTTTCAAGGAGCCTAATTTCTCTGGAACCCGGGATGCAGCTTCCTCATCCAGGAAGAATCCAGCTGACCGCACATATTGAACAGACGGCAGCTTATGTTCCTTAAGCCAACCATTTATTTTTTCAATATCATAATAAATCGTTCTTCTTGAGATATTGAATTTCTCGCCCAGCACCTTGACCGGAACATAATCCTGAGCTTGGGAGAGGTAAGATAACATTGCACTACTGCGTTGATCAAGAGACAGATAAACCACCACCTTAGTACAATTATTTGTGCAAAAAAGGACTTTATACAAATCAAACAATTGTTTAAATATAATATACGCCAGCATTGTTGAAAAAAGGAGACCAAATATCCCGAACCAATTCGTGCAAAATTGGACTGAGGTGGAAAATTAAGTACCACCCTAAGGTTCCGGCTCCATTTAAAATCAAAACGTCTTTTTTGTCTCCGCTTCCCATCAGTGTATAGTCAGGAAAATCTTCTCCTTCTCTAAAAAGAGGGGAAAGGGTACTAAGGACGAGAACTGACTTCAATTCGTCTGAACCAAAACTACTAAAATCCATTCATCATCCTGGGGCAAATCTATCATTTTTCTAAATATACAAAATATTCGACAAATTACGGCACCCTTTTCACTATTCACTCTATTAATATAGGCTTTGGAACTTTACTTTACTACTTTAAGGAGTGAGAGAATCTATGAAAAGAAAAAAGGTAATGGCAGGATTAAGCGCACTGGCTTTATGTGCATCCCTCGCTTCACCGACACTCGCAACCAATTCGCCTAACGGAAATCTCTACAATGACAATCAGGTGTATTCTGTGAAGGGTTATACCGACTATGCCGAAATGGTTAAACGACTTCAGCAAATTGAAGCGAACAGCCAGGGCAGAGTAGCACTGGATGTTGTTGGCCAATCAAACCAGGGAAGAGACATTTATCAGGCAAGAGTTGGGACCGGGAAGAAAGTTGTCCTGATCGAAAGTGAAATTCACGGGAATGAAAATACTGGAACCGAAGCACTTCTCAGCATCCTGCAATACTTAGGGTCAAGCAATTCACCGGAAGCACAGAAAATCCGTGAGGAAATCACTCTGGTCACTTTGCCGAAAATGAACCCAGATGCTTCTGAACTCGACCGTCGTGGAAACGACATGTCCTGGGAAGAGGTAGTAGAGGATTTTCCACAGCTGGCTGATGCTGCAGGTCCCGCATGGAATTACTACAATAACCGGATTATCCAGAATAGAGATTACAACGGAAGACCAGGATTTGATGTTAACCGCGATTTCAATCCAGATTTGAATTATGTCCCACAGGCAGAAGACTTCCCGGGCAAGTCAAGTGAACCAGGCTGGTACATAACCCCTGAATCGCAAACAGTCCGCGATGTTTATAAGTCTCTTCTAGCCGAGTTTGGAAAAGTAGATGTATTCGTCGATGTCCATCATCAGGGCCAATACTACGTTGAAGGAACGGACGACCTTGTCACCATGTCCCTATCAGCAGACTTCGTACCTGATCCAAACACACCCGAAGGAGCCAAATACGCTGAATATGCGGACAATTACAATTTCGATTTCTCCAAGCAATTGAACCTTGCAGCATATAACGCGTTACAATCACTGGGTGAAAACTCACCATTTAACAATATCACGCTATACAGCCAAAACCT
This sequence comes from Bacillus sp. (in: firmicutes), assembly GCA_003457145.1. GTDB lineage: Bacteria > Bacillota > Bacilli > Bacillales > Cytobacillaceae > Mesobacillus. The sequence goes on along the minus strand of DMSR01000431.1, from coordinate 243 downwards.
CGATCTTCCGGGAACCGCCCTGGGCAGCTTCGCATTGAATGGCAGCGGCACCGTCCTATTCGAGGTACGAGGCCAATCCCATTCATTAGGGCAAAAGAAAAAAGGCCAGCTTGTGAAAGCCGTGGAAACTGGACTTTATGGCATCATTAACGGAGTAGCTGATGATTCAGTCGACAATCTAGACGCTTCGAAATATGACGAGATTCCACGTACATCCTATTCACCAGGCATTTAAAAGAAAAG
>DMSR01000508.1 GCA_003457145.1 Bacillus sp. (in: firmicutes) | reverse complement strand
CAATCGCTGGAGCGGCCAAGAAGAAGTGGCAAGACAAATGCTCGCTGCAGAATATGATGTACTTCTTGGTGGAGGAGCTAGCTATTTTGGAGCTAAAAAACAAAATGGTATGGACCTTGTTGAAAAATTCAAAGAAAAAGGCTATGCTTTTGCAACCGATCGTGACGAGTTGAATGGAGTAGGAACACCTGATAAATTATTAGGTCTTTTCCACTCTTCTTATATGAATTATAAGACAGACAAAGATGATGTAAACAGCAATGAACCAACATTAAATGAAATGGCTAAAAAGGGCATTGAAGTATTATCACAAGGAGAAGAAGGATTCTTCTTAATGATCGAAGGTGCCCGTATCGACCACGCTTCACATGCTGCAGATTTTACAGGTATCTGGAAGGAAACGGTTGAGTTTGATAGTGTAGTAGAAGATGTTGTCAACTGGGCTAAAGGCCGTAATGATACTCTTGTCGTTGTCCTTGCTGACCATGACACAATGGGCGTCTCCGCAACAGAAACAATGAATATCGAAGCATTGAAGGCAATCGATGTTTCACCGGAATATATGGCAGGGAAATTGGTAGTAGAAAACGGAACGGTTACAGACGATAGTGTTAAAGAAGTCTTTAAAACATATGCTAACATTGAATTAACAGATGAAGAAGTAGCTGAATTCAAGAATAATATTAAGGACGCCAGCGGAAAAGTTTACGCTGCCTACCGTACTGGCTGGGAAATTGGTTCTGTCATTGCTAAGCACAATAAAGTAGGTGTTGTAAGCCGAGACGTTCGTGCAGAAAGCTCGACAGGCGGACATACTGGAAATATGGTACCAGTATTCGCAACCGGACTTGGTTCAGAACGTTTTGAAGGCGTCCTTGATAATACATACGTGATCAAATTAATCGCCGAGGCTGCTAGACAGGAATATGCTCACCCAGGCGGAAAATAATAAATTAAATAGAAGAGATTTTTAGTGACAAAATCCCTGATTTGCAGATGATGCTTATTGGGGATTTTTTGTGGAAATGGTTTCGAATTGATTGTTGTTTATCGTATCGTCTTTGCATCTGTATTCTTAAACAAAGTTTACGAAAAGGGCCTTGAGAAAAAGAATAGAAATTTACCATTTACAGAACCTTTTAAAATATTTAAAGGGAAATCATGCTAGTATTTGTACAGTGGCAAAATGACCACCAATCGAACTCAAGAGACTGGTAAAGGGGGATGGTTTGAAGGTAAATTGCAATACGTGCTGGAATCGTTTCGGGGCACTTCTCGGATTGTTCTTGAAAATGGTTTAACACATCACTACCTTCAAGGTGTATGCACTGCTTCTTAATAACAATACCTTAGGATCCTGTCCGAAGCTGGTACTAGCTTCGGACTAGTTTACTGGAATACCTCTAGAAGCTGTCCGAACCTTGTGTCACTTCGGACAAGTTTACTGCAATACCTTTAGAAGCTGTCCGANNCGAACCTGGTGCAACTTCGGACAAGTTTACAGGAATAACTCCGGAACCTGTCCGAAGCAGGTACAACTTTGGACACTTTTACAGCAATATCTCTAAAAGCTGTCCGAACCTGGTGCAACTTCGGACAAGTTTACAGGAATAACTCCGGAACCTGTCCGAAGCAGGTACAACTTTGGACAACTTTACAGCAATACCTCTAGAAGCTGTCCGAACCTGGTGCAACTTCGGACAAGTTTACAGGAATAACTCCGGAACCTGTCCGAAGCAGGTACAACTTTGGACAACTTTACAGCAATATCTCTAGAAGCTGTCCGAACCTGGTGCAACTTCGGACAAGTTTACAGGAATAACTCCGGAACCTGTCCGAAGCAGGTACTACTTCGGANNCCGGCCCTTTAGAAAAAGCCCCTGGAATCCCAGAGGCTGGTGCTTATACGATTTCAGGAGCATGTTCGTGTGACTCTGGTTCAGGCACAAATGCCAGAATGATCATCCCGATGATGAAAAGGATCACTAGGCTGAAGACACCCATGCTTGAGTTGCCTGTCAGCTGCGCAGTTAAGGCAACAAGTAACGGTCCCATTATCGAAGCGAATTTCCCGAAAATATTGTAAAAACCAAAAAACTCATTGGCATTTGCTTTCGGGACAAGCTTGGCAAAGTAGGAGCGGCTTAATGTCTGTATGCCCCCTTGGGATGTTGCCACTAGCATTGCAAGAATCCAGAAGTCAGTCGTTGTTTCCAGGAAGTAAGCATAAATACAAACGAAAATATAGACTGAAATACCGACATAGAGCATTTTCTTGCCAGTATACTTTTCGGATAATTTTCCAAAAAGAATCGCAAACGGCCAGGCGACAACCTGAGTGGCAAAAAGGATGATCAATAGATTAGTAGAGCTGATCCCCAAATCGGTTCCGTAGGCAGTAGACATTGTAATAATCGTCCCAACCCCATCAATATAAAAGAAGTAAGCTAATAAGAATAAAAATAAGGCACGGTACTTACGGATTTCTTTGAAGGTTTTGACTAGACGTTTAAAGCTTTGCAGAACCAGTTGCGGTTCACGTTCGATGTAATGCTTCTGATTGACATTCTTGAACATCGGTATGGCGAATAGTCCCCACCACAGGGCGGTAATGATAAAGGCGGTTTGACTGGCCACTGTTGTCGAGATAGGGATGACCTTTGTTTGAGCCATAATGATGATCGCGATACTGATGATAAATGGGATGGTACTCCCGATATAACCCATTCCGTAGCCGCGTGCAGAAACTCTGTCCATGCGCTCGTCAGTCGTTACATCGACGATGAATGCATCGTAGAAAACATTCGATCCGGTCGAACCGAGAACAGCGACAGTATAAACAACTAACAATAAAAGCCAATTACCGCTTGGAACAAAGGCGAGCATTGCAGTGAAAGTAATCCCGAGGGTGAAAAAGATTGAGAAAAAGCGTTTTTTCATCCCCTTGTAATCGGCAATCGTTCCCAGGATCGGACCAATCAAAGCCAGAATAAAGGTAGCAATGGCAATGGTATAACCGAGATAAGCGGTTGAATTGGACAGGCTCACCCCGGCATTTGTGGCAGTGGCTTTATAGAACAGTGGAAAAACAGCGGTCGAAATGATGATCGAGTAAGCCGAGCTGGCCCAGTCATATCGTATCCAGCTGCTCTCTTCTTTCGTAAACCCCTTCATGCTTTTGCCCCCTAGTTTTTTATATAATGCGGGTGTTACAGTGCTTCTTTTGCCTAGCCAAAATTTGATTCCGACCGGCAGTTAGTGCAACGGGGAATAAAGTCCATTTAACGGGGAATAAGAGTCATCCAACGGGGAATAAAATGCAACCAACGTGGAATACAGTCATCCTACAAGGATAAAAGTTAACCCGCCGGCAACAATATCTATCCAACCGTTAAAAAAATTCATCCAACTGGTAAAAAATTTATCCAACCGTTAAAAAAATTCATCCAACCGGTAAAAAAATCTATCCATCCGTTAAAAAAATTCATCTAACCGGTAAAAAAATCTATCCAACCGTTAAAAAAATTCATCCAACCGGTAAAAAAATCTATCCAACCGGTAATAAGTCCATCTTATCAGGGGCGAAAACCGTTTAAGTCACCAATACATTCAATTTTGCCCAATAATCACTCGGAGCTTTATTGAAAGGGTAGCGTAAAATTGAATGAATGGGCTCGTTTTCGAGAATGCATGTGTAAAATATTAAAAAGAATGATTGTTTATAGTTCCTGTCAGGATACGAAGTTACAAATCCAAAATTTCCTCAATGACGTGTCCGTCTGTATCTCCAAGATCGAGGCCGAGCAGC
>DMSR01000053.1 GCA_003457145.1 Bacillus sp. (in: firmicutes) | reverse complement strand
TACAGTTTTAAAACCATCTATGATTGTGTTGTCAGTCTGTTGGCCTTCTTCGGTTGCAAGTGCCAGCTCAACATCCATCCACCTCAGGTTGTTCTTTAGGACCATATGCTGAACTTGCCTCAGATCCTGCTGAATTTCTCCTGATTGTTTATATAAGACTTTTAGTGTTTCGTATTCCTTATCCGTCAGTGGCTCTTTATCCAAGTCACGTACAGCTGCTTTATAACTGAAGTTACCAATATTCGCTAAAAACTCCTCGGTTTTATTAAAAGGCAATAAAGTCAATGGAAGTTGTCCTACATCATTATGAGCCTCCGAGGTAATTTTCCACACCTCAGCAAGCTGAGGAGATAATGAATCTTTTGAATTCATTGCCAAAGAAGTACCAATTTTGTCATTTAATAAATCTATTTGATAGGTCAAATCGTGAAAAGCTCTTTGATAGTTATTTTCCGCATTAATGAGAATCGCGGTTTTTTCTCTGTGCTCCTGGTAACCCCAATACGCGGTTCCTGCTATTCCAACTACCAGTACAGCTATTGCTATTCCTCTTAGCAATTTAACTCACCTCTATTCACAAAAAATATGTTTTCCGATCCGCTTGATTTGTGGCCTTGACCAAATCCATTTGCTAGTTGCAGTTTCGGGATTGAAATAGTACATAGCATTGCCGGTGGGGTCCCACCCATTGATGGCATCAAGAACTGCTTTCTTTGCAGTCTCATTAGGTGTAAGCCAAATTTGCCCGTCCGCTACCGCGGTGAAGGCTCTAGGCTCAAAAATAACTCCAGAAACCGTGTTCGGAAAGGTCGCGCTATCGAGCCTGTTTAAGATTACTGCTGCAACTGCTACCTGGCCCGTATAGGGCTCTCCTCTTGCTTCTCCATANNGCTGCTGGTTTTGCAGCTGCTGCTGGCTGTTTAGGTGCTGCCTGGCCTCCCTGGTTTCCCTTTGGTGCTGGTGCTGCTTGTTTTTCTTTACTGGTTCCGCCATAATAAGTGAATTTTCCGCCCTTGTTCATTTGATTTTTAACAAAGGTCTCGTCGTATTTTGACGCCTTTGCCAATTTCAATTTAGATTGCCACCCTGCGACTCCATCAACAGGCAATCCAAATTCATGCTGGAAGTTTCTCAGCGCCCAATACGTACCCCAGCCAAATACTCCATCAATTTGGCCGTTATAAAAACCTAAATACTGAAGACGAGCCTGAAGTTCTATTACATCGTCCCCGACAGCTCCTTGCTGTAATACCTGGTTTGTAAAGGCATCCGCTCTGTACTCAATTCCGCTGACTCGAACGAATGCGAGAATCAATGCCAAGGCGGCCATCAATTTCAAGATTGACCGATAATTCATCATTGCATGCAACCTCCAAGATGTGAACTTAAAAGATTTAACTCTATTTTTTGTAAAGAGCTGACTTTTATTCCACAAAAAGAAAAAACTCTCCATTTTTAAAAATGAAGAGTCTTTTTTAGACAGGATACTGCTTATTCATATGATGCAAGGTTAAGATTTTTGCTTTTTTCACTTTCCTTAATCCCAGCCACCATAAAAAAATCATGAATGGCACAATAAGCATCAGCCAGTCCTCCCTAGTCATCAGAATATAGTCATATACACCATGGAGGATGACAGGAATAAATAAAGAAAACGCAATCCACTTTTTAATCGAATCAGGTGAAAACTTTGCTTTGCCAAAATAATAACCCATGATTACACCAAAAAGAGCATGGCTTGATACAGGTAATAAAGCCCTGCCTAAGGCATCTTGCAGTCCATTTGCAACTAGATAAAAAATATTTTCAGCAGAAGCAAAACCCAGTGATACCGATGCCCCATAAATGACCCCATCATATGGCTCATCAAAAGAAACATGCTGGAAGATTGTATAATAAAGAATGAACCATTTAAAGAATTCTTCCATTAGCCCAACAGTCCCAAACGCCTTTAAAAAACTCCCTTGAAATAGGCCCTCAGCGGCTAGCACATACTGAATGAACATAAGCGGGAATACGAGAAGGGCACCAAAAATAAATGTCTTGAGGACTAAAGAGATCGGTTCTGAATCATATTGGTCTTTCAAATAAAAATAACTTAACAGTGCAAGTCCTGGAGCGACACCTGCAGTAACTACACCCAGCATGTACTGTCCCCTTTTCAATTTGTTTTTTTAATCGTATCATGATATTAGAAGAAAGAAAATGGATTAATATTCTTTCTTAACGGCTGTTTCCAAGTTCATGACCAGGGAAATTTCCTGTTCTGAAAGTGGACACGTACCCTTTCTTAACGGACCATTAACCTAGAGTCTAATTATAAACGTAAAAAATCCATAAACCGATTTATTTACTTTATGGTAACGAGCCGTCTCGATTGACGATTTGGAGGTAATTAATTTGAAGAAAAATATTCTATTGATTCATACAGGCGGAACAATTTCAATGAGTGAGGATACGAGCGGTTCTGTCAAGCCTGGCATTAGTAATCCTTTAAGAGAAGGGACAACATTGCTAACAAACATTGCCACCCTAGTGGTCGAAGAACCGTTTAATCTTCCTTCCCCCCATATAACACCAGCTGAAATGATGAAATTAAAGCAAATCATAGAGCATTATGAGCAAAAAGGAGATATAGATGGAGTTGTCATTACCCACGGAACGGATACTTTAGAGGAGACGGCATACTTTTTAGATTTAACAGTCCAGGCAGACTTTCCCATTGTCGTAACTGGCGCTATGCGTTCAAGTAACGAAATTGGTTCTGATGGGCTTTATAACTTAATATCATCCATACGGGTCGCTTCAAGCAGCGAGGCAAAGGGACAAGGAGTACTGGTTGTTTTAAATGATGAAATCCATACAGCAGTAAATGTCACAAAAACACATACCAGCAACCTTTCAACCTTCCAGAGTCCGCAATATGGCCCCATTGGAATCGTAACCAAAAGAGGTGTATTATTCCATCACACACCTACAAAACATGAAAACTATTCAATTAAAGAAATTGAAAAGAAGGTTGTTCTTGTAAAAGCACATGCAGGAATGGATTCATCATTGTTAAAAGCGATCCTTGGATTAAGGATCGATGGAGTAGTCATTGAGGCTCTCGGGCAGGGCAACCTTCCGCCAGCAGCACTTGAGGGAGTGGCGGACCTGATCAACAATAATATCCCTGTCGTCATTGTCTCACGCAGTTTTAATGGCATTGTCCAGGACAATTATGGATATGAAGGCGGTGGCCAGCATTTGAAAGCATTAGGAGTGATATTTTCCAACGGCTTAAACGGACAAAAAGCCCGGATCAAACTCTTGGTAGCACTTGCTAAAACGGATGACATGAAAGAGATTGAGCAAATGTTCATGTTTTAATTCACTATAGTCTTATAAACAAAAAAAAGGCGGATACTATCCGCCTTTTTCACAAGGTTAGAAAATATAACTTACAAAACTGTCTAGGTATAGACCTAACTGCCACAGCGTTTTGGTCGGCAGCCTGTCAGGACTGCCATTGCATACTCCAATTATTGTCCTCTTTTTGAAATTTCCTCAGCAATTTGGCTCCCATGGAATCGACCGTTCTCAATGAAGATTTCGTTTGCGTTATTACCTGCTGCAATTACACCCGCAATAAAGATCCCTGGAACGTTTGTTTCCATCGTGTCAGGGTTGAAGTGTGGCCGTCCTGTTTCCTCTTCGATTTGTACACCTACTCGTTTCAGGAAAGTATGATCAGGATGATACCCAGTCATAGCGAAAACATAATCGTTTTTCAACTTTGTGGACTTTTCATTTTGTTCGTAAATAATATATTCTTTGTTTATTTCTTTTAAATTCGCATTAAAAACTATGCTCACCTTACTGGTCTTGACTAGAGCATCGAAGTCTGGAAGCACCCATGGTTTTATGCTAGGAGAGTATTCAGAGCCTCGGTAAAGTACTGTCACTCTTGCACCAGCCTTCTCTAGCTCTATCGCTGCATCAATACTTGAATTTTTACCGCCAATCACTGCTACATCCATATCAAAAAATGAATGTGCTTCTTTGAAATAGTGAGAAACCTTGGGCAGTTCTTCGCCTGGGATCCCCATATAATTAGGGTTGTCGTAATAGCCCGTCGCAATTACAACATTGTCAGCTATATATTGCTGTCTATCTGTTGTTATTTTGAAGTATGTTCCACCCACCTTTTCAATCCCAACGACTTTTTCGAATTTCTTAATTCTTAACCGCTCTCGTTTTACTACCTCTCTGTAATATACAAGGGCCTGATTTCGTTTTGGTTTATGACTTTCTGTTATGAATGGAACATCTCCAATCGAAAGCTTTTCGCTGCTGCTGAAGAAAGTTTGATGGGTTGGGTAATTATAAATGGCATTTACAATATTGCCTTTTTCTATAACAAGAGGTACGATCCCTTTATTCTTCAATGCGATGGCCGCTGCAAGGCCGCATGGACCTCCGCCAACAACGATTACTTCTTCCTTTTTCATTTGAGTTTGACCCCTCCTTTATAATCTCAGGCTGTTTTCGCGTTGATTGTTTCATGATATATTTACACTTTATCCTTATTTAACCAGGGATTTGAGTTCTTTCGGTGTACAGACTCAAAAAAAGCTTCATATCAAATGTGAAACCAATAAAGATTACGAAAAGGCCTAAATAAAAAAATCTCCTATCTTTAAATGATAGGAGATTTTTACTTAAGATTCAATGAAGAACCCTATTATTTGGTTTGCCGGCCGATTAATTCTGCCGGTATAACAAACTTATGATTAAATCCATCCTCTAAATCTGCTGGCTTCTGCCATTTTCCTGACACCGACCATATAGGCAGCAAGACGCATATCAACCCTGCGAGTCTGAGCAGTTTCATATATGCTGTCAAAAGATTTTACCATGACCTTTTCTAGCTTTTCTTCCACTTCTTCTTCTGTCCAATAATATCCTTGGTTATTTTGAACCCACTCAAAATAAGAGACTGTTACACCGCCAGCGGAAGCAAGTACGTCCGGAACAAGCAAGATACCCCGTTCAGTCAGAATTTCAGTGGCTTCAAGAGTTGTTGGACCATTTGCTGCTTCAACAACGATGCTCGCCCTGATATTATAGGCATTTTCATCAGTGATCTGATTTTCTATCGCAGCTGGAACAAGGATATCACAATCCAGCTCCAACAATTCTTTATTTGAAATTGTATTATTGAAGAGTTTCGTAACTGTACCAAAGCTGTCACGACGATCCAGCAAGTAATCGACATCTAGGCCATCCGGATCATGCAGTGCGCCATAAGCATCTGAAATACCGATGATTTTCGCACCAGCATCATGCATGAATTTAGCGAGATAGCTTCCAGCATTTCCAAAACCCTGGACAACCACTCTTGCTCCTTGAAGTTCGATCCCTTTTTTCTTTGCTGCCTCACGGATACAAATTGTTACCCCTTTAGCTGTTGCTGATTCACGTCCATGTGAACCACCGAGAACAAGCGGCTTGCCTGTAATGAATCCTGGAGAGTTAAATTCATCTATACGGCTATATTCATCCATCATCCAAGCCATGATCTGTGAGTTAGTGAAAACATCAGGTGCAGGAATATCTTTTGTCGGCCCTACAATCTGGCTGATTGACCGGACATACCCGCGGCTTAATCTTTCCAACTCCCTGAATGACATGTCACGGGGATCACATACAATCCCGCCTTTGCCGCCGCCATAAGGAAGATCGACAATGCCACACTTTAAACTCATCCAGATTGATAAGGCTTTTACTTCTTTCTCTGTTACGTTTGGATGGAAACGAATTCCTCCCTTTGTTGGACCCACTGCATCATTGTGCTGCGCCCGGTAGCCAGTAAAGACTTTAACAGATCCGTCATCCATTCTGACAGGAATTTTCACTGTCATCATCCTGAGCGGCTCCTTTAAAAGCTCATAAACCTCTTCAGGGTATCCGAGTTTTTCCAAAGCCTTGTGTATAACAGTTTGAGTAGATCGTAAGACGTCATGTTTGTCTTCATTATTTGGATTTTCATTACCGTTTGCGGCTACCATTGATAAACCTCCTAAATCACTTTTGCGGATGTTGTCTGCTTTCATGACATAGTATACACCTTTGGTTATTTTATGCAAGAAGAAAAAAACACTTTTCTGCATTTTTTAATCACAAAATGTAAACGCTAACAAATATACCCTGAAAAGTTATATAACCGATGATAAATTTACAGAATAGTAAGACTATAAAACTTCGAAAGGTACAAAAAAAGCCGTAACTCTGGTCCATTATTTAAAAAAATAATGGACCAGAGTTTCGACTGCATTTTCCTCGATTATTTCATTCCCATATTCCAAAAGTCTGTGAATACTTAATATCGAAGGAGTCCCATATTCAGCCATTAATGACACAGCTCTACTAGCGTCGGCTGGCGATATTCCATTCATCAGTAGATAATAATGATTATTCATTGAATGCAAGCTGCCTCCTGTTATGTTAGCCTGAGTAAGTGTCTTTGCAAGCTGGATGACATCTTCGATATCTATGAATTCAAAAAGTATATCTTCGCTCCCATCAACCGTGACCTGCATCTCAATGATTC
>DMSR01000453.1:2689-3128 GCA_003457145.1 Bacillus sp. (in: firmicutes) | reverse complement strand
GTGGATCTCCTTAGGCCGATTTTCATGTTGTTAAAGTGATAAGAGTAAGCCCCGCTCTGCGGTCTTCTCTTCTCGCCAATATCCATTGACGCAGTGAATTTAAAATGAGAAATGAGTCTGTCGCAATCATCCTGTGCAAGAGTAAAACGCGGGAGAAGCTGATTGCCTAGCCTGAATTTAATCAAAGTGTCTTTATCGCGGGGAATGATGTGGATGTCAGAAGCACCACTTTTCAAGGCATCTTTTAATACATTGTCTGCAAGTTGTTCTATTGATTTTACTATAGCTATACACCACCTTTTTTTGTTATACCAACAACATTTCGCTATTAACATTTATATTCCTTCTATAAAAACATAATAAATGTGTATAAAAAATGACAAAAAAAATAATACTACTACCGTACTATCAATTGTGGGCTATAGCCAAGCGGTAAGGC
>DMSR01000453.1:0-2662 GCA_003457145.1 Bacillus sp. (in: firmicutes) | reverse complement strand
TCGTTCAGCCCCGACAAGCACTGGCCGACTACGAACGCCACCTACTTCATTGGGCGGACCGAAGTGTCTCGAGGGGCTAGGCGCGGAGGCATAAAATATGAGTAGCAACAGAAGAAAAGACGGAAGCAAGCGCTTCCGTCTTTTCTTAATTAGTGATCCGCTTTAATTCTTCTGGGTTGAACCCGACTATAAGCTTTTTACCATCTGTTAATATAGGTCTTCTGAGAAGCTTAGGTTCATCAATTAAAAGATTTATTACTTCAGAGAGCGGCAAATCTTCAACCTGGATGCCAAGTTTCTTGTAGGAACCTCCCCTTGTGGCAAGGAGTTCATCCAGACCCTCAGTCGTCAATGATAATAGTTGAAGCAATTCCTTTTTAGTCGGCGTATTCTTGAACAAATGACGTTCATTAAATTGGACGGAGTTTGTTACCAGCCATTTTTTCGTTTTTCGGCAGGATGTACAGCTTGGATACGAATAAAAAGTCAATTCTCCCATTCTTCTAAAAACCTCCTGTCTAGATTTTATCTATTTTTTATATTGTATAACTTTTGTATAGGTTTTGTACACTACTTTGTCATCATTTCGCCATTTAGTTGTGAACATTTTCTAAACATATAGTGTTTACAGTGTAAACCTCATTCCCATGTGAATTCCGCTGTATTATAATAAAGTCAAAATAGTGGTCTGAGGTGAATTAAGGTGGAACAAACATTAAAAATCACAAGTGTTTTGTCTGACCCAACTCGTTATTATATTTATCAATACATTACAAAAAGACATAAAGATGTAACTGTGCAAGAGATCGCAGATAATTTCGATATCCATCCAAATGTTGCGAGACTTCATTTATCCAAACTCGAAGATGTGAATATGCTTATCTCTGAAACTAAGAAAACCGGAAAAGGCGGCCGTCCAAGCAGATTATATCGTTTATCGGATGAAGTCATTCAATTGCATTTCCCATTCAGGGATTATCAACTGCTTTCAAAGATTGCCATGATTACAATGATGTCTCTTGGAGAAGCCGGCAAGAATGCATTATATTTAACAGGAAAACGATTCGGAGAAGAATTGATCGATCAGGAAATGTCTCGTCATCCCCACAACTCCGATGTAATGGATTTTGACCAAAAGCTTCAGGCTATAAAGAATGCTGCAACAATTGCCGGATTTTACCCTGAATTTGAACCCAACAGTGAAAAAACAAGGATTTATTTCCAAATCTTCAACTGCCCATTCAAAGAAGTTGCCATGGAGCATACTGAAACGGTATGTAATATGCATTATGAATTTTTGCGCGGTATGTTTGAATCCCTATTTGGTGATATCGAGCTAATTGAGAAGGAGAATATGTTTACTGGCTGTGACTCTTGTTCATATCAAGCCGTTATTGCCCAATAATCAATCCTTGTTTACATTTCCCACTACTTTACTTTATAATATGATAGTGATGGACTTGTAGGGTAAAGGAGGGATATCTTTGGATCGTATGTACAGAGTTTTAGGATTCTGGACGGGAATCTTTGCTGTCATGTTTTTCTTAGGTGACATGTATACGACGTCCTTGATTTTCTTTGGTCAAACTGGATTTTTCTTGCTTTTAAGTTACTTGAAGTTGTCTGAACGCATGTACATTTATGTATTCGGCGCATACTTAACCGTTTTCTTTGCAGGATTTACTTACTGGAGTACATTCATGATGCCACTTGGTGGCGGAGGCGGACATTAAAAACCAATAAAAAAAGCGATGGCATCCATCGCTTTTTTTATTTATTCGAGTTTATTGGCTAAATGACTGATCCGGAAAATCGAGAAGACCCTTGCCCTGAATGATGACATCAAATGCTTGGCTTATTCCGCCAGGCATGATCAAGCTGCGGATCGCCCGATTCCGTTTGCTGGCTTCAGAAAAAGGATTCGTATCATGATGGTCAGCCAGTTCATTCAAAATGCCAATTTCCAGCAGAAATTCATCTTGTCTCTTCTTTTTCAGAAATTGCAAGCCATATTTTTCTCCTTGAGAAATAAGCGCATCAAAATGCACATGGCTGGTAATATCCATATCACCTGGATACTGAAGCACATCATGGTACATTTGATGCTGGTAATAGCCTCTTAGACTGCCTTTTCGACGTGAAGGCGCCATCCAATCTGAATTTGAGTAACCGTAATCAACTGTGATCATCAACCCTTTAGCCAACTTTTCAGAAATCGATTTAATGAATGGCTCCATGCTTAGGGGAATTTCAATCCTTTGGCCGTGCATAAGGGTAAGCTCCTGTTCATCCAAGAATTGCATAATCTTATCATTCTCAAGAGGGAGCAGCCTTTCGATAAACCTTTCATTTTCATAGGCAATAAAGACTTCCTTAAGGATACTTTCGCTTTTTTCGATAACATGTACTGGGAACGCATCGAATAGTTCATTAGAGAAAACCAATCCCTCAGACATACCTGAATGAGCAAATGTTTCTGCGTAGACAAATTCCACATTTTCCAATCCGCTTAATTCTTGCCTTTGAAGCTCTTTATGGTAAGGACTTTCTTCTACAATATAATATTTAAGAGTCTTGTCACAGACTTCATTCCAGCCTTGTACAAATGCTCTTGCAAAACGTCCATTTCCAGCACCCAGTTCACAAACCACTGCCGGAAGGC
>DMSR01000483.1 GCA_003457145.1 Bacillus sp. (in: firmicutes) | reverse complement strand
CCGGTGAACTCTTAGGTTTATTCTCCGCCTGGTTTTCTGCTTTTGTGGCACATCCGGCCAATAGTAATATTCCAATCATAAAAAAATTCACATACTTTAACACAAAATCCCTCCTGTTGCCATTCGTTGCTGCATTTAATCCGCCACTTTGAATGTGTGTCCTTTTAAGGTCTGCTCTTCCTAAGCTACACTATGAATATTGACATGGTCAAATGAAATGAAGCATAGATTGCAAGGCTGATGAGTGTTACTAGAAAAGTCTTTTTGGCTGATTTCATTATGTAATTGCCGATTATTATTGCAAGGTAAAAAAATATTATGAACATGATTACATTATAAAGGGGATGATCATGTTTTGACAGCCATTCAATAAATGTATACCCACTCCAAATAATCATTTGCAATAAGACCACTGTATACACCTTCAATTCCTCCCACCACCATACCTGAATAATCTCTTTCCCATATTGAAGCAAGCTAAACATATGCTGTCTTATAGTATATGTTAAAGAAAAAAGGGATATTTTTCATTTGTGTAACATTTCAATAACAGATGATGTTAACAGAAATTCCTATGATAGAATATGGACAAATAATTACCGGTTTTATTAATGAATCCGAAAAAAGTGAGGCAAAAAGAAATGAAAGGCTTGTCTTTTATTTTTATCACTTTATTGCTGCTGCTAACCTCTTCCTGTAACAAAACCGTTGTTTCAGATGAGCTGAATCTGAACAGAGACATAAAGCAAGTAGTCTTTTTTTCTGACGAAGATGATTATAATCATGAAGCGTCCTATTATGATGCGATCATCGAATTAAAGAAGCATTACCCAAATGAAATGAAAAATATGATGGTCATTCCCGCTTCAAATGCGAAAAAGTACTATGATCTTTTTAAGGTAGAAAACTGTCCTGCCATCCTTGTCTTATATGGAGACGAGGTCATTGCCAAAGTAAATGGTTCTGTAACTAAGAAAGAAATCATCGAACCACTATCGGCAGTTCTTGATACAGATATAAAATAAAAGCTGTTTTCCGAGTCGTCCTTGACTAGCTCTTTAAAATTTCACACCGTCCAGAAAAAAACAAAATAAAAACCCTTTCCGGCTGTGGAAAGGGTTTTTTAATTATTTATTTGATTATATGGATCGGACTTCCGATTGCCACTTCTGCAGCTTCCATAGTAATTTCTCCAAGCGTTGGATGCGCGTGGATGGTCATTGCAAGATCTTCTGCTGTCATTCCGGACTCAATCGCCAAGCCAAGCTCTGCAATCATATCCGATGCATTTGGACCTGCAATTTGAGCACCGATGACAAGACCGTCTTCTCTGCGGGTTATAAGCTTTAGGAAACCATCAGTCTGGTTAAGTGAGAGTGCACGTCCGTTTGCAGCAAACGGAAATTTAGCAGCCACTATGTCCAAACCTTCATCCTTTGCCTGCTTTTCAGAATACCCTACAGATGCCAATTCAGGATCTGAGAATACTACTGCCGGAATTGCTAAATAATCAATTTCAGAAGGATGGCCGGCAATTGCTTCTGCAGCAATCTTGCCTTCATAAGAAGCTTTATGTGCAAGCGGCGGTCCTTCTGTGACGTCTCCAATCGCATAAATGCTGCCCACAGTCGTGCGGCATTGTTTATCGATCTTAATAACACCACGGTCCGTCATTTCAACCCCAACTTGTTCAAGACCAATTTCATCAGTATTCGGCTTTCTGCCAACCATGACAAATACATAGTCCGCTTCGACTTTTTGCTCTTCTCCTTTGACTTCGTACGTAACAGTCACATTGGTATCAGTTTCTTCTACACCTTTAGCAAGTGCCTTTGTAATAACATCGGCACCCTTCTTTTTAAGATTTCGCTTGACAAGGGCAGACATCTGTTTTTCAAAGCCATTAAGAATCTCATCCGCACCTTCAAGGATTGTTACTTTTGTTCCAAAGCTAGCATAAGCACCGCCAAGCTCTGTTCCGATGTATCCGCCGCCGATTACGACAATACTCTTAGGCAGCTCCTGAAGGTTCAATGCGCCAGTTGAATCAAGCACACGCTTCGTATATTTAAAAGCAGGAATTTCGATTGGACGTGACCCCGTTGCAATGATTGCGTTTTTGAAAGTGTATGTCTGGGCAGAATTTTCATCCATCACTCTAACGGTGTTAGCATCTACAAAATATGCCTCACCCTTAACGATGTCAATTTTATTGCCCTTCAAAAGGCCTTCAACACCGCCAGTTAATTTCTTTACAACTCCTGCTTTGAACTCCTGGACTTTAGAGAAATCAAGTGTGACGTTCTCAGCTTTAATTCCCATGTCTTCTGAGTGCAGAGCATTTTCGTATCTATGGCCAACAGAAATGAGTGCCTTGGAAGGAATACATCCTACATTAAGACAAACACCGCCAAGTGTGCCTTTTTCCACTATTGTTACTTTTTGTCCAAGCTGGGCAGCACGAATGGCTGCCACGTAACCTCCCGGACCTGCACCGACGACTAACGTATCCGTTTCAATTGGAAAATCTCCTACTACCATTTATTAACCCTCCATTAACAATAGTTCTGGATCGTTCAATAAGCGCTTTATGTGATTCAATGCATGCTGAGCAGTTGCACCATCAATCATTCGGTGATCGAAGCTTAATGAAAGTGCAAGTACAGGAGCAGCTACAATTTCACCATCTTTGACAACAGGCTTTTCTGCAATGCGTCCGATTCCAAGAATAGCAACTTCCGGATGGTTAATAACCGGTGTGAACCACTGTCCGCCAGCAGATCCGATATTTGTGATTGTGCATGAAGCACCTTTCATTTCATCCGGTGCCAGTTTTCCATCACGTGCTTTTCCTGCAAGCTCATTGATTTCATTTGAAATGGAGAATACAGACTTCCGGTCAGCATCTTTAACGACAGGTACAAGCAAGCCTTTTTCCGTATCAGCTGCAATACCGATATTATAATAGTGCTTGTGAATGATTTCGCTTGTTGCATCATCAAGTGATGTGTTCAAAGCAGGATATTCACGCAATGCACTTGTTAGTGCCTTTACCACATATGGAAGGAAAGTAAGCTTTATTCCTTTATCTGCAGCAACTTCCTTGAACTTCTTACGATGCGCAACCAGTTTAGCAACATCAACTTCGTCCATTAAAGTTACGTGTGGAGCTGTATGCTTCGAATTAACCATCGCTTTTGCAATTGCTTTCCTGATTCCACTCATCTTCTCACGTGTTTCAGGGTATTCGCCTTGAGGAATCGCTTTAACAGCTTCTGCTTTCGGCGCTTCCTGTGCTTGGTCTGCTTCTTGCTTCTGTTCTGCCTTAGGTGCTTCTGCTTCAACAGTCCCGCCACTTAAGAAGCTTTCGATATCTTCTTTTAGGACGCGGTCATTCTTTCCTGACCCAGATACTTGACGGATATCCACACCTTTTTCACGTGCATACTTACGTACAGACGGCATCGCAACCACACGTCGGTTAGGATCAACTTCTACCTGTGCAGCCGCACCTGCACCGGTTTGAGCTGCAGGAGCAGAATCTTCAGCTGCTTCCTTTTTAATATCCTGGCCAGCTTCTAATGTAGATTGAACCTGCGCTTCGGTCTTTTCCTGTTTAGGCTGTTCCGCTGGTGCTTCTTCTTCATCACCTTTGAATTTTAAATCCTCATAGCCAGGTGCATCGAAGGTTACAAGGACCTGACCAACAGTTGCAACAGTACCTTCTTCGACTAGAACTTCTTCAACTGTACCAGCGACTGGTGAAGGAATTTCAACAACCGCTTTATCATTTTGAACTTCACAAAGTACATCGTCTTCCTGAACTTTATCTCCAGGCTTTACGAACCACTTGACTATTTCACCTTCGTGAATGCCTTCGCCGATATCTGGCAGCTTAAATTGGAATGCCAATGGAATTCACCCTCCTAAGTTTGTCGAACCTATTTTAAACATTTTTTTATTATTAGAATGTAAGAACCTTTTTAGCTGTTTCGATTACATCTTTATAATTAGGCAACCAAACAGTCTCTGCTTGCGAGAAGGCAAACACAGTATCAGGTGCAGTTACCCTCAATACAGGGGCTTCAAGGCTAAGGATCGCACGGTCGTTGATTTCGGCAACGATATGGGATGCCATTCCTGACTGCTTTTGTGCTTCTTGTACAACGATCGCTCTGCCTGTTTTCTCAACAGAAGTAACAATCGTTTCTAGATCAATAGGCATAACTGTTCTTAAATCAATAACCTCAACAGAATGGCCTTCCTTTTCAAGCTCTTCAGCCGCTTTCAAGGATTCATGAACCATCGCACCGTAAGTAATGATCGAAAGGTCTGAACCTTCACGCTTAACATCAGCTTTTCCTAATGGTATTGTGTACTCTTCTTCAGGAACTTCCTGACGGAACGAACGGTATAGCTTCATATGCTCAAGGAAAATTACCGGGTCGTTATCGCGTATAGAAGATATCAGCAAACCTTTTGCATCATATGGTGTAGAAGGGATGACTATCTTCAATCCCGGCTGTTGAGCAAGCATTCCTTCTAAGCTGTCAGCATGCATTTCAGGCGTATGTACGCCTCCCCCAAATGGTGAACGGATTGTTACTGGTGAGCTGTATCGTCCGCCTGAACGGTAACGCATACGTGCCATCTGTCCTGCAACAGCATCCATTACTTCAAATACAAATCCAAAGAACTGGATTTCAGGTACTGGCCGATAACCTTGAAGGGCAAGACCAATTGCCAGTCCCCCTATTCCCGATTCAGCAAGTGGAGTGTCAAAAACACGTTCCTCTCCAAACTCCTGCTGAAGACCTTCTGTAGCACGGAAAACCCCGCCGT
>DMSR01000428.1 GCA_003457145.1 Bacillus sp. (in: firmicutes) | reverse complement strand
GGAGCCAATGACATCCATGAATCCTGAGGTTCGGGGCGGGGAAATCCTATTTGAAGGAGTTAAGTTAAACCAGCTTTCTGACAAAGAGATGAACAGAATCCGCGGCCGTGATATCTCAATGATTTTCCAGGAGCCAATGACATCCATGAATCCAGTATTCACGATTGGGTTCCAGCTGCAGGAAGTTCTATTTAACCATACAAAGATAACCAAGGCAGAAGCAAGACAAAAGAGTGTTGCACTTTTGAAGAGCGTAGGCATTTCCCGACCTGAGAAAATTGTCGATGAATATCCGCATCAATTATCAGGCGGTATGAGACAGAGGGTTATGATCGCAATGGCGATTGCCAATCAGCCGAAGCTTCTGATTGCAGATGAGCCAACAACTGCATTGGATGTAACAGTGCAGGCACAGATTCTGGATTTGCTGAAGAGCATCCAGGAAGTGAATGATATGTCAGTCATTCTCATCACACACGATTTAGGTGTGGTAGCAGAAATGTGTGATGAAGTAATTGTAATGTATGCCGGCAGAATTGTGGAGCGTGCAGATGTTGAGACGCTGTTCTACAATCCAAAGCATCCTTATACTGAGTTAATGATGGGCGCTATCCCAAAAATGGATGAAGACAAAGAGGAATTGAGCACAATCAAAGGGATTGTCCCTTCCCTGAAGAACATGCCAGCAGCAGGCTGCAGATTTGCCAACCGCTGCCCGAAAGCTATGCCTGAGTGTACAAGTATTACTCCGCTGCTCGGCGAAGTAGAAAACGGACATGAAGTGGCGTGCATTCTATATGAAGCAAGTATGCCAAAAGAAGGGGTTAAGGCATAATGAGCAATACAAGTTTAGTAGATACCGAGAATTTACTTGAAATAAAAAACCTGAAAACCTATTATCCTGTAAAAGGGGGATTCCTCCGACGGACGATTGGAAATGTAAAAGCCGTTGATGACGTTTCTTTCGAAATAAAAAAAGGCGAGACGTTGGGGCTTGTTGGGGAATCAGGCTGTGGTAAATCAACAACTGGCCGCACGATCATCCGTCTTTTGAAAGCGACGGATGGTGAAATAATTTTTGAAGGAAAAGACATTACAAAGTTAAGAGGGAAGACGCTTCAATCCATCCGCCAGGATATCCAGATGGTATTCCAGGATCCATATGCATCTCTGAACCCCATGCAAATGGTCGGAGATATAGTTTCAGAACCGATCAAGAACTTCAAAAAGATGAACAGCAAGGATTTAAAGAATGAAGTTATGGATTTATTAACCAAAGTCGGTCTTCCGGAAGACGCCTATTATAAATATGCCCATGAATTTTCAGGGGGACAAAGGCAAAGGATTGGCATTGCTCGATCCCTTGCTCTAAGGCCAAAGCTTATCATTGCCGATGAGCCAGTGTCTGCATTGGATGTTTCCGTTCAATCACAGGTGCTAAATCTATTGAAGAACCTTCAGGATGAATTTGATTTAACCTTTTTATTCATCGCTCACGACCTTAGTGTTGTTAAGCATATGAGTGACCGGATCGGTGTAATGTATCTCGGCAATATTGTAGAAATAGCTGATCGCAACAGCATTTATGCTGAACCGCTCCACCCATATACCCAGGCTTTAATATCAGCCATTCCTATGCCGGATCCGCGAAGGAAAAAGGAAAGGATCGTTCTGGAAGGAGATGTGCCAAGCCCATTGAACCCACCAACAGGCTGTCCGTTCCACCCGCGCTGCCCGGCTGCGATGGCAGAGTGTTCTAAAGTAAAGCCAGCTTTAAAGGAGGTGAAGCCAGGACACCAAGTTGCTTGCCACCTTTACTAGGGTATTAATTTTTCAAAAAATAAAAAACAAATCGGGGGGAAAATCATGAAGAAACCTTTGCTATGGCTTGCCATGCTTGTACTGGTTTTATCGACATTCCTTGCTGCGTGCAGCGGGGGAGAAAAAGAAAAGACAACAACTGATCCAAAAGAAGATGACAAGGACCAAGCTGCAGAAGAAACAGGACCGCAGGATGGCGGTACATTGACTTACGCTTTAAGCTCTGAATTCAAAGGCCTTTTGAACTGGAACTTTTACGATGCTGACGGAGACGATGATATCATCGCATTCTTCGACGATGCTTTGATCGACTATGATGAAAACCTTAAAGCAGAACCAAACATCGCTAGCTGGACTACTGATGACAACAAGGTTTTCACATTCACATTTCAAAAAGGCGTAAAATGGCACAATGGCGAAGAACTAACAGTTAATGACTGGGTATTCGCAATCGAAACAATCGCTACTCTTGGTGGAGAACACCAACGCTGGTCTAACGTTAATACAATCGAAGGTGCAAAAGAATTCAACGAAAAGAAGGCTGACACAATTTCTGGTCTTGAAGTAGTTGATGACTACACATTGAAAATCACTTTTGACAAGGCTCGCGTTAATAACCTTGAAAACGTGTGGGCTTACCCACTTTCTAAGAAGGAATTCGAAGGAATCGCACCAGCAGATATGGCTGCTTCTGAGCAGGTTCGCACGAAGCCAGTTGGTACTGGTCCATTTAAAGTAACTAAAGTAATCCCTGGTGAATCAGTAGAGCTTACAAGAAACGAAAACTACTGGAAAGGTGCTCCACACCTTGAGAAGATCGTTGTAAAAGTTATTGACAGCTCCCTTACTACTGGAGAACTTAAGAATGGCTCTCTTGACATGACTCCATTCCACCCAACAGTACTTCCTGAAATTGAAGCTCTTGATAATGTTGAAGTAGTTAAGTTCCCTGGTCTTTCTTACTACTACATCGGTTTCAAACTTGGTAAGTATGATGGCAAGAAAAACGTTATGAACAAAGATAAGTATGCAAGCAAAGAGTTACGTCAAGCTATGTTATTCGCTATCAACCGTGAAGAGTGGGTAAATGCATTCTTCAGCGGATTAGGAAAGCCGCTTAACCGTCCAATTCCATCTGCACACTGGATTGCAGCAGACAATAAAGATATGCCGGTTCAATACGAATATAACCCAGAAAAAGCAAAAGAAATTCTTGATGGCGCTGGTTACAAGGATGTTGACGGAGATGGATTCCGTGAAGACCCAAAGGGAGAGAAGTTCACTGTTAAGTTCTCTCACTATGCAACTGGAAACCCAACTTTCGAAGCGCGTGCTAAAGCTATGACTCAGTACTGGGAAGAAGTTGGTTTGAAATCGGAACTTCAAATGACAGATGTTAACCTTTACTACGATCAGCTAGAAAAAGACGATCCTGCTCTTGAAGTATTCTATGGCGGCTGGGGAACTGGCTCAGATCCGGATCCACTGCCACTTTGGGGTATCGAATCTGTATGGAACTACCCTCGCTGGGTAAATGAAGATGCTCAAAAGCTTCTTGAAGACGCTGTTGACCTTGAAGTTGTTGGAACTGACACTGAAAAGCGTAAGCAGCTATATGCTGACTGGCAGAAGATCTTCAACGAAGAAGTACCATCACTGCCAATTCTTGAACTAGAAGAAGTATATGCTGTTGCTAAGCGTGTACAAGGCGTAAAATTCGATGTTTCAGGCTCTAACTCACCTCATGAATGGTGGATCAAGCAGTAATTTGTACCATCTATTCAGTTAAGGAGAATGCATATGCTTAAATACACATTACGACGCATACTCGGCATGATTCCTATGCTTTTCCTTATCTCTATTGTAGTGTTTTCCCTGGCGAAACTTATGCCAGGGGACTCACTCAGTGGGGAAATCGATCCGAATAATACGGATCCAGCATACATAGAAGAGATGCGGGAGAAGCTCGGCTATAATGACCCAGTCCATATTCAATATTTCACATGGATTACGAATTTCATTCAAGGAGACTTCGGGAAATCCACCCGTTATAAAATCCCGGCAAGTGAAATTATCAGCGAACGATTGCCTAATACCATTTTTCTAGGATTTTCAAGTATTGTAATAACCTATATCCTTGCTTTTATCATGGGTATATATGCTGGCAGAAAGCCTTATACATTAGGCGACAATGCCATTGGCACCGCAAACTATATAGGTCTGGCACTTCCATCCTTCGTTGCAGGGGTGTTCGCAATCTATTTCTTTTCATTTACATTGGGATGGTTCCCATCCAATGGATCTGTCGATATTTCCACGACAGAAGGAACTGCTGCATATTGGTTCAGCAGGATCCATCATGTACTTTTACCCGCGTTAGTTTTAGGATTATTGAGTACTGCAAGCTATACGCAATTTTTGCGTAATGACATTATAGAAAACAGCCGCAAAGATTATGTAAGAACAGCCAGAGCAAAAGGGACACCTGAAAGCAAGATTTACAATCAGCATATTTTACGGAATTCGATTATTCCGCTAATCACCTTCCTTGGCTTTGATATCGTTGCATTAGTTGGTGGAGCTATTATCACCGAAACGATCTTCACTTATCCTGGAATCGGCCAGCTGTTTCTAAACTCAGTTGGACAAAGGGATTATCCAGTCCTGATGACATTGACAATGATGTTCTCATTCTT
>DMSR01000069.1 GCA_003457145.1 Bacillus sp. (in: firmicutes) | reverse complement strand
ATATACAAGCCGGCTCCACATATCACGCCCAAAATTATCTGTTCCGAGCCAATATCCTTCTGCCCCTGGAGGCAGCTCTGCTAATGCAAGGTTTTGTTTCACTGGGCTATGAGATACGAAGGCTGGTGCAAAAATGGCAAGTACCACCTGGATCGCGATAATGATGATACCTACTAGAGCCACCTTATTCTTAATCAGCCGCTTCCATGTTTTGATAAAGGATCGTTCCTTTTTCTTTACTGGAAGGACTGGAGCAGTGGCGCTTGCTGTTTCTAAGGACATATTATCCTTCCTCCCCATTTTATTCATTGCTGTTTTCGCATGGATCGTTGTTTTACGAATGAAGTCATTTCAGCGTTTAAATTGAACTCGTGCCCTTTGCTAAAGTTCCTTACTGAGAATTCAATAGTAAATATAAAATTTCAGAAGCCGATTTTTGGGTGCTGAAGCAACGAATTTTACGAAAAGAGCTTAATCATAGCTGATTCGCGGATCGATGAATGCATAGACAAGATCGACAATCAGGTTAACTAGTACAAAAAGTGTCGCTACCAGCAACACGCCTCCCTGAACCATCGGAAAGTCACGGGCAGCAATTGATTCAATCATCAGGCGTCCTACACCATTAATGGCAAAAACCTGTTCAGTAATGATCGTTCCTCCCAACAGGAATCCGAAATTCAGGCCGATAACCGTAATGACGGGAATCATTGCATTCCGCAAACAGTGAATCATGATGACCGATTTCTCCCGAACACCTTTCGCTCTGGCTGTCCGGACGTAGTCTGCCTTGATTACTTCAAGCATAGCTGACCTGCTCATCCTGGCAATCATTGCTGCAGATCCTGTCCCTAGCGTAATGGCCGGCAAGGCCAGTTCCTTCATTCCTTCTACGGTCCACATCGGCGAGGTCAACCCTCCAACTGGCAGCCACTGCAGGTTTACAGCAAAGACAAGGATCAAAATGGCTCCAAGCCAGAAGTTAGGGATTGATATCCCAGCGAGTGCAACGGTTGTAGCTGTAGCATCGAACCATGTATTATGCTTCAAGGCAGAGATGATGCCAGCTGCTACGCCAATCACAATCGCAACAACGATACTTGCAATCGCCAGACTGAGCGTATTTGGAAACCTTGTCATCAACGCATCGGCAACAGCTTCCTTCGTTTGGAACGAAAAGCCGAAGTCACCCTGGACAACCCCTTTGAGATAATCGAAATACTGCACAAGGATTGGCTTGTTCAAACCCAGACTTTCCCTGATCCCCTCGATATCTTCTTTAGAAGCTGTAGGCCCGCCAATGATACTTGCAGGATCTCCCGGGGCAATATGCATACTCATAAAAACAATGAACGAAATCCCCAGCAAGAGCATCACCAGCTCTATAAATCTTCTTACTACTAAGCTTAGCAACTCTTATCCCTCCTTTTTTAATTAAAATAGAAGATTACACCATTTTCACTCACTTACCAAAAAATGAAAGCGATGACAATTAGTTTACGTTTGTTAAGTAAACAATCAATTATCATTTACAAACGTAATGTCTTTTGGTTTTTTCTAATTTTAAAGCATATTCAGAATATTGTCTATGGATTTTTTTAAAAAATAAACCTGGTAATAATTTTCAGTTACTTTCGGGAGGCTAAATAGCTGTATTTTGCATTTATGGTTGCTATTCGTAAATATCTAGCTCCTGTATTAAAAGGCTTCGGGCTCTTTTCGAGGGGGACTCCTGTACCGAAAAGGCGCGCAAAAATCCACTTACCTATTTTTACTTTGGCAGCGAAGGCAACAAAGTTTACGAAAAGTGCGTAATAAAAAAGGCCTATGAAGGGAGACTCCTTCACAGGCCTAACTATATATATTACAGCTTCATACCAGTACGGCTCTTAAAGCGACGAAGCATGATTTGACTTTCCACTCTGCTGATTCCCTCAACGGCATACAATTCATTATTTATAAACTTTTCCAATGAGGCAAAATCCTCGACAAGAACATGCATATGTAAGGTACTTGGTCCTGTCATTTGATAACAGCTCGCGACACTGGGGTTATTTGCAAGATTTTCAGCTACCGATACAAGGAAAGCAGGCTCACAATCAACTTCAAAAAACGCTGAGACACTTTTTCCTACCGCCTCAGAATTGATCACGACACTGAATTTTTCAATAACACCCGATTCCTCCATCCGGTTGACACGCTCCCTCACGGCCACTCGTGAAATATTGAGCTCTTTTCCAATATCGGCATAGGAAACCCGCCCATTTTCTGTCAAAAGAGAAAGAATTTTCCGGTCCATATCATCTACTTTCATAATCATTCACCACACAATCTTCAAGTCCTAAAACACTCCCCATCGATGAGTAAAAACCACGCGAGAATGCTGATTAGACTTTCTATTTAAGGTTATTTCAATATATTTTTACTCTCGTTAGCAACCCAATATAATTGGTTCGACCTCTTTATTATATACTTTTCAAAAAGTAAGTAAATAAAACCGACAAGGAAGAATGTCCTCTTAATGAATCGGGGTGTCCGCTTTGGCCAACCCTTTTTTAACTTGTTTCATCGAAACGATCCATTAAATTGTTCCATAGATTATTAATTTACTTCAAAATCGTCAAACGAAAAGAATAAACCAGAAGAATATACCCAGGCACAGTTCCACCAAAACCTCATATTAATATAAGCGAACAATTAAAGGAGGTATGTAGAGAATGTATCCAATGAATTCAACTGGGCAATTTGGCAAACTTAAAGGTGAAATGGCGAGTCCTGCAGCAGG
>DMSR01000392.1 GCA_003457145.1 Bacillus sp. (in: firmicutes) | reverse complement strand
ACGAAGGCGGATTCGCTCCGAACCTTGGTTCAAACGAAGAAGCTCTTCAGACAATCGTAACGGCAATCGAAAAAGCTGGCTACAAGCCAGGCGAGCAAGTCATGCTTGCTATGGACGCTGCATCTTCAGAGTTCTTTAACAAAGAAGACGGCAAGTACCATCTTTCTGGAGAAGGTGTTGTGAAAACTTCTGCTGAAATGGTTGACTGGTATGAAGAAATGGCTTCTAAATACCCAATCATCTCAATCGAAGATGGACTTGATGAAAACGACTGGGAAGGCCACAAGCTATTGACAGAGCGCCTTGGCGGAAAAGTTCAGCTTGTTGGAGACGACTTGTTCGTAACTAACACGAAGAAGCTTTCACAAGGAATCGAGCAGGGCGTTGGCAACTCAATCCTGATCAAGGTTAACCAAATCGGTACTTTGACAGAAACTTTCGACGCAATCGAAATGGCACAGCGCGCAGGCTACACAGCTGTAATCTCTCACCGTTCTGGTGAAACAGAAGATTCAACAATCGCTGACATCGCTGTTGCGACGAACGCTGGCCAGATCAAAACTGGTGCACCATCTCGTACAGACCGCGTAGCGAAGTACAACCAGCTTCTTCGCATCGAAGACCAGCTTGGAGAAACAGCTCGCTTCAACGGAATCAAATCTTTCTACAACCTTAAGAAGTAATTCTTGAGCTATATAGTGACGCCGGCAGCATGACGATGCTGCCGGCGTTTTTTTTTGCCTATGTTTTATTAAGTCAGTTAAATTTACCTTCTGATTATCGCTCCCGGTGCTTCATATGAAAAAAAAGACGGCTTTTTCAATGGGATTTTATCCTTTGGATGAAGCTGAGTCCAAATCAATACGATGCTAAGAAAGAATAAACACATTGGACGGCTTTATGAGAGGCGCTTTTAATATTTATTGGCGATTTCCAGAATTTAATGGCGATAATTTCATTTTATTGGCGAAAACAGCCTACTTATTGGCGAAAATCAAAATATATTGGCGAACTGGAAATTAACAGAGATTTTTACCATTTTTCTTCAAGTAAAAAAAAGAGAAGAACCAATTTTGATTCAAACCCTAGTTTTTCTTTATAAACAGCGGAACATAAACGGTACCGCTGGTTATCAAAAACTATTTCGCTATTTCTGTTTTTCCTATTCTTTAAGTAAATAAGTGAAACTTCTCCGTTTTTTAAATAAAAAACTTTCACAAAACACGTAACTATGCGGACAAGTATTGTTTCAAGACAGAAAATGTGATAAATTTAAAATACTGTAAGTTAGGTTTTATCGGGAGGTACGTCATGCATACATTGTTAGTTATCCTTTTAGTAATTGTCAGCATTGCGCTGATCGCGGTTGTTTTGCTTCAATCAGGCAAGAGTGCAGGTCTATCCGGGGCGATTTCCGGCGGTGCTGAGCAATTGTTCGGAAAGCAAAAGGCACGAGGAATTGATCTGATCCTTCATCGTGTCACAGTTACATTATCTGTTTTATTCTTTTTACTGACAATTGCCGTTACCTATTTCAAGCTATAAAATACAAACACGAGACCCGGCTTCTAAAGAGGCCGGGTTTTCTTGTGTTTTGAAAAAGGCTGAGTATATTCGGTCCCAGCTTGTTACAAAAAGAGCCATGAAAAAACAACCCGATGCGTACCCGTGGATAGGATATCCACCACCGATAATCTCTCACATACTTCGTATGAAAATGGGTATTTACATAAATAGAGGCTTTTTATTGGAATGTTAACTTGCGGTTTGTTAAAACTAAGGAAGATAACTAATCAAACGGTTTATTTATCATTATTTGTCAGCCATATGGCCAAATCAGATTATTTAAGGATTAGAAGGAAATAAGGAAAAATTCATCTTTCATATTTAGAGGCTTGGAGCAATCTAATGCTGATGAAAGATTTATTTTATATCATAAAGGGAGTAGGAAAATGAGAAAGCTAGTACCAAGACCTTTTACATTTAAAGCAGGAAAAAGAGCAGTGTTATTGCTGCATGGTTTCACTGGAAATTCAGCCGACGTCAGGATGCTGGGACGATTTTTGGAGGGGAAGGGATACTCGAGCCATGCCCCCATTTTCAAGGGACACGGTGTGCCGCCCGAAGAACTGATACATACTGGACCGGATGATTGGTGGCAGGATGCGGTCAACGGCTACGAATTCCTGAAGAATGAAGGCTACGAGGAAATCGCCGTTGCCGGGCTGTCTCTGGGAGGCGTCTTATCGCTAAAGCTGGGTTATACGGTGCCATTGAAGGGAATAGTTCCCATGTGTGCCCCTATGCACCTAAAGACAGAGGAATTAATGTACCGCGGCGTTCTTGAATATGCAAAGGAATACAAGAGGATGGAAGGGAAGCCAGAGGAGCAGATTGAAGCTGAAGTAAAGGAACTGGAGCAGAAGTCAATGGCAACACTAAAAGACCTTCAGGGGCTGATCAAGGAGGTTCGGGGAAGTATCGACCTCATTTATACGCCTACCTTTGTGGTCCAGGCCCGCCACGATATCATCATCGATCCGGACAGCGCGAATATTATCTACAATCAAGTAGAATCAGAGCATAAAGAACTCAAGTGGTATGAGGAGTCAGGCCATGTGATTACACTCGATAAAGAACGTGATCAGCTCCACGAAGATGTTTATGCGTTTTTAGAAACGTTAAATTGGAAAGAATAAAAAGATGGAAGTTCTTTTAAAGGAGGGATTTTTATATGGAAGAGAATATTAAAGGCCATATAGACAGGCTTTTGAATTATATGAAGGACGAAGCCTATAAGCCGCTTACGGTCCAGGAGCTTGAAAGTGCGTTCGGAATCGAGGATTCGTCTACATTTAAGGATTTTGTAAAAGCGCTTGTGGTTATGGAGGAAAAAGGGCTTGTTGTCAGGACACGCAGTGACCGCTATGGGCTTCCTGAAAAGATGAATCTTGTGCGAGGCAGACTGAGCGCGCATCCAAAGGGATTTGCCTTCGTCATCACTGAAGAGCAGGGGATGGATGATGTTTTTATTCCGCCTAATGAAACAAACAACGCAATGAACGGTGATACCGTACTTGTGCGAGTTTCTTCCGACAGCTCCGGCCAGCGGCGTGAAGGTACAGTTGTTCGCATTCTGGAAAGAGGCGTGTCGCAAATCGTTGGGACATATACCGAGAGCAAGCATTTCGGCTTTGTGATTCCGGATGATAAGAAGTTTGCAAGTGATATTTTCATCCCCAAAGCAGCAGCGATGGGCGCGGTTGAAGGCCATAAAGTCGTTGTTACGCTGACAAGCTATCCAGAGGGACGAAAAAGTGCCGAGGGCGAGGTCATTGCTGTTTTAGGCCATAAAAATGATCCAGGTGTTGATATTCTGTCTGTTATTCATAAGCACGGACTTCCAATGGAGTTCCCTGGTGAGGTGCTCAAGCAGGCAAATGAGGCTCCTGACGAGATTGATGAAAGTGAAATTTCCAACCGCCGCGACTTGCGGGAAGAAGTCATCGTCACGATAGATGGCGCAGACGCAAAGGATTTGGATGATGCTGTCCAGGTGACGAGGCTTGAAAATGGAAATTATAAGCTAGGTGTCCATATTGCGGACGTTACCTATTATGTAACAGAAGATTCACCGATTGACCGTGAAGCTGAGGACCGCGCGACAAGTGTGTATTTAGTTGACCGGGTCATCCCGATGATTCCGCACCGTCTGTCTAACGGGATTTGCTCGTTAAATCCCAAAGTGGACCGTCTTACACTGTCATGTAATATGGAAATCTCACCTGATGGTCAGGTGGTGGACCATGAGATTTATCAAAGTGTGATCAAAACAACGGAGCGGATGACCTATTTTGATGTAAATAGAATCCTCGTTGATCAGGATGAAGAAACGCGCACTCGATATGAGTCACTTGTTCCTATGTTTGAGATGATGGAAGAGCTGGCAGCTATCCTGCGTAAAAAGCGTATGGATAGAGGTGCGATTGACTTCGATTTTAAAGAGTCGAAGGTATTGGTGGACGAAGAAGGTCATCCGACAGATGTTGTGCTCCGCGAACGATCTGTTGCAGAAAAATTGATTGAAGAATTCATGCTTGCGGCGAATGAAACAGTGGCTGAACATTTCCACTGGCTTGATGTTCCGTTCATCTACCGTATCCATGAGGATCCGAAAGAAGATAAATTGAGGAAATTCTTTGATTTCATTACGAACTTTGGTTACCTTGTAAGAGGTTCTGCAAATGGGGTACACCCGCGTGCCTTGCAGGAAATTATTGAAGAAGTTCAGGGCAAGCCGGAGGAAATGGTTGTTTCTACCGTCATGCTC
>DMSR01000052.1 GCA_003457145.1 Bacillus sp. (in: firmicutes) | reverse complement strand
ACGTTCGATTGGTATTACCATCAAATTATCTCCTTTACCATTACATTGCCGGATTTACAGTGCTTTCACTTTTCTTTGCCCTAAGCAGATGAATGACTAAGAAAACAGCAACTATGGTTATTCCAACGCCATCAGTCAACAAACCTGGCTTGATCAATAAAATTGAACCAGCCAGAAACCCAATTCTCTCAAAAATGTTTAATTTTATTGTGTAAAAATTGGTAGTCGAAATAGCTAAAGAAAATATGCCTACCATACCTGTAATAAAAGCCATTATAATTCCAATTACTGAAACGGTCTCACCTGGATGGCTTTGCATTAGTAAAATCGGGTTGTAAGCAATAATAAACGGAATGATAAAGCCTGGCAACGTCAGCCTTAATGCACTCCATGAAGTTTTCATCGCATCGGCTCCTGCAATTCCTGCTGCAGTGTATGAAGCAAGCGCCACTGGCGGAGTTACGTTTGACAGTGCACCAAACCAGAATACGAAAAAGTGTGCAGCCAATGGCGGCACGCCTGCTTCGACAAGAGCTGGTGCTGCTGTAACTGCAACTACAATATAGAGTGCTGTTGAAGGAAGGCCCATACTCAATACTATACAAGTCACCATGACGAGCACCAAAATGATCCAAAGGACCCCGCCAGATAAGGCGATTATATTGTAGGCAATCGTTGATCCCAGTCCAGTCATTGTTACAACGGCAATAATGATACCAATCGAAGAACAGGCAATCCCTACCTGGATAACTCCACGGCCACCTTCTTCAAGTGCCTGGAATACCTTCTTAAAATTGATACGGTTCGATTTATCCTTTGTAAGCCAGCTAGCTAAGATAACCGAAACGATTCCGGCAAATCCTGCGAACAACGGAGTTTTGCCTATAAGCAGTGCACCAATCACAATAAGAATTGGCAGCAATANNAAAACCACTTTTACAAGTGGTATCGAATCTTTACTTAGTCCTTTCAACCCCAGCTTTTTTGATTCCAGGTCGATAGCAATAATCAGTGCGCCATAATAAAGCACGCTTGGAATAATCGCGGCTAATATAATGACGGTGTATGATACACCAAGGAATCCAGCCATAATGAACGCAGCGGCTCCCATGATCGGAGGCATGATCATTCCTCCGGTAGAAGCAGCTGCTTCTACTGCAGCCGCAAACTGAGGGCGCAGCCCGATTCCCTTCATAAGAGGAATGGTAAAACTGCCCGTCGTGGCAACATTGGCAACAGCACTGCCATTTAATGAGCCTGTAAGAGCGCTCGAAATTACAGCCACCTGGGCAGGGCCTCCTCGCCTTCTCCCCGCTATAGCAAGGGCGAGATCATTAAATAGATTAGATGCTCCGCTCACTGAAAGGAAGGCTCCAAATAGTATAAATAAAACGATATATGTTGAAGCAATTGATAAGGTTATTCCGAAAATACCTTCGGTGGTCATATACATTCTATACAATAGACGTTCAAAGGAGAATCCAGCATGTGCGAACATGCCAGGAAAATATGGACCATAAAGTGCGTAAGTGATAGCGACAAGTGCCAAAAGCGGAATAAATATACCGATTGTCCGCCGAGCAGCCTCTAAAAGAACCATGATTGCAACAATGGCAAACACAAAATCAATCGGAATGGCCTGAGAACCTCTTACAGTATGGATTACAGAATAGTTCACCAATATATATCCTGTCCCGATCAATCCCAATATAATTAAAAAGAAATCCAGGAGAGAGACATGAGTTACACTCGATCGTTTCGTTGCCGGATAAAGGAAAAATGTCAATACTAATAAAAAGGCAAGGAAAATGATATTCCGATAGATTTCCTGGATATTTGTAAAGCCATTAACATAAATTGAAAAAGCTGATAAACCAACGGCAGTTAAAATAGCTATTGTCCCAGCGACACCAGTCAACTGCCTCCCACCAGTACCAGCTTCCTTATCGGAAGCTTGGACAGGCTCCTCAATTTGCCCCTTTTTCTTAAATAAATTCATTTATTCTCCTCCTCATATAAGGTAGCCCAAAAGATACTTAAAGCAAATAGATGCAGATGGAGAAAAAGGAGATGGATATAACTCAGCCATCTCCTTTGAAACATAATTTTTAAAAAATCAACCTTCTCACTTTGCTTCAGGAGGTACAAGGTTTTCAGGGATTTCTAATCCCGCTTCCTTGAAATATTTATATGCTCCAACATGCAGCGGGGCTGGCAGTCCATCTAATGCTGTTTCAAGTTTAATGTTGTTCGCCGAGTTATGGACCTTATACATTTCATCCAGATTTTCATAAAGTGTTTTAGTGATTGTATAAACCGTTTCCTCATCTAATTCCTTGGATACCGCAAGGAAGTTCGGCTGGGCAATTGTATTGATTACCTTATCCACCTTTGGATAAGTACCCGCAGGGATTTCAAAACGATACCAAGTATTGTAAATAGCATTAATATCTTCGAGCTGCTGATCTGTCACTTCCAGTACAGAAGCATCAACACCGCTGGCATACATATCTGTTATCGCAGCAACAGGCACACCTGCAGGCAAGGAACCCCCATCCAGCCTGCCATCACGCATTGCAGAAATCGTATCATCGTAGCCTAAATATTCTGGTGTAATATCATCCTTCGTTAATCCTAGCGCTTCCATCATAACAAGTGTTGATTGTTCGGTCCCGCTGGCCTGCGGTCCTACTGAAAAGCTATTGGCAGCAATATCTGAAATATCCCCCGATTTAACCTTTTTGTTCATTAAAACAAAGTGTTCCACGTTTGGCCAAAGCATTGAAAGTGATCTTAAATCTTTATATGCATTTCCCTCGAAGTTGCCCTTGCCCGCGAAAGCCTGTGCACCGATCAACCCTTGTAAAATAGCTAATT
>DMSR01000114.1 GCA_003457145.1 Bacillus sp. (in: firmicutes) | reverse complement strand
CATCGACTGTAACATCAAATTGGCCTTGAATTACTCTACCAATCAGATTCTTGGTTACATCCTTAACCTCCTCCGCAAAGACTGAGGTGCCTAACATTAGAACGACACCGACAATAAAACCTATCAAATACTTTTTCATTTCAATCATCCTCCTAAATGTAAGATGACTTTATTATATACCATTTTACAAATATCGGTATTCCATATCAAACTAATTCAGCCTTACCAACTAGAACATCATCTACAAATACTTCCAGAAATCCGAATAACGCTTGCACCTTTATATTTTGTGATCCTCCTGCTTTAGTGTAAGTGTTCCCGTGATTATGGCTTATGTCTGATTTAAAGTTTAAAGCTGACACAAGTCCGCTTACGTCGCCAATATCCAATCCCGATATATTCGCCGCTGAGAAATTGACATCATCCCTTATGACTGTATCATTGAACCACGAGCTTAGTATCAATGAATTCTCCCCTAAAACCCACATACCACCGCCTGCTGTGCCAAATATTACACCGCCATAGTTTCCGCTTGAATCGAATACTTCAAAACCTGCCATTCCATCTTCTCTCGCTGTACTCGGAGTTATAGACAGTCTCTTCACGTTGCTAGCATCATAAGACCTAAGACCGTTTATGTCTTGTACTATCCTTTGTCCCGATGCAGCTGTCTGGATCGTAAAACCAGTTAATGTACCAACGTTGATCTTATCGGCATTAATAGAACTGATCAGTGCTGATGTGATCAACACGCTACCGGCTATAAGGTTATCTGTTTTAACAGTTGCGAATTCTCCGAGTATCCCCACAATGTATGGAGCTGCTATTCCATCCGCTGTAATTACTGTTCTTATATCGGATACCCCACCATCTTTGCTTAAGTCAATCCCTTCTGATGAAAGAACAACCAAATGTAGTGGATTCACAGCACCTTGTAATATAATTCCTCTTGTATCATAAATGATTTGTGTCTTGGAATTGTTAATGTCTATCACAGCTTGCCTAGCAAACGCTTCAAATGTGTCTGTACGAACCTTTCCACCACTAATCAAATTATCTACTATTCTCTTCGATGCATCCAGATCAGCTATGATATCGTTATAATCACGTCTCATGAAATTAGCTAGATTAACTTCAGCGTGCCTGTTTTTATCGAACGGGTATTCAGTGAGTTGCACGATCCGCGCATCGATTGAATTCATTTCCATACCGGGATCGATGCATTTAACGTTATCCCCTAGATGTGGTTCTGTTTCTTCGTAATCAATCTTGTATAAGTCTGCAGCTTTGATATTAATATCCAGTTGCGGGACTTCATTCTCTCTCAATGCCTTCCTTGTTGCTTCTAACAACTCCAACGGGTCCTCTATATTCTGGTTAACCAGCTCGTTATCGAAGTACGTATTAGTATCATTCGACCATTGTTCCCAATGTGGAGAGATTAGATAGTTAACTTTGATCAAACCGCCAACAATCGCACCTGGAATAGCATTGAGTAATGCATATTCTTCACTGGTGAGGTTGGAAGATGGTAGATCAATAAAGGTAAGTCCGTCCTTCATCTGACTATACATGCGAGTGGTTAAGGTTCGAACATCGTCCGTAAATGAATCACTTATGATATTTTTCTTGAGCCGGTACTGATGTGGACTGTTTGAATCACCTATTTTATTATTTAGATGAATGACAAAGTTATCCGGATCTACTTCTGCTCCGTATAGATTGACTACGTAGTTTAGAGATTGCAGCGCATTACCTCTACCAAAGTCCTTTATATCCATAGCATCAAATGTGCCATCAATCACAAATGTGTATTTTCCGTTAGTAGCTGCAGAGATCAGATTGGTTAAATTGACGAGACTAATACCGAATGCTTCATCGATATAAGAGCTATATGGAAATTTGAAATCAGCCATCTTGAACATAATGTGCATGCAGTTGATCAAAGCCATGCGTTTCTTCCCTGATCGATCACGCTTGCGACTATTAACCACGTAGTATTGACCTTGTTCATCCATAATGTGACCTTTAAGCAGGACCTTCTCGGCGTAATCGTCTGAAGCCATCGGAATTAAAAAAGACAACTCATAATCACTATTGAGTCGCCTTTTTCGCTGGACCTGATCTGCATCGACTAGAAATCCAGTTCGTTGCATATTTTTATCAAAACTTTGCAAGTAAGACAATTCATCACCCCCTTAGTAAAGGTATTTATCTCTGTGGGTTATTCTGATCAAGATCGATCTACCCGACTCATCGTCCGTATAGATAAGTTCATTAGTTCCGGGATTAAGGTCGAAGAAATCACCAAGCATTTCATGAATCGCGTTCTGGCCATCTTTCGTAAACTTCATTTTCTTACTATCAATAACGATCCGTTCACCTGGTTCAAAGTCACCTGTGTACTCAACTGTATCCACATGATACTTAGCGAAATTGACGCTCATCTCACCGATTCCATTCATGTAAGCTGACATAAACCGCTCTCTAATGGTTTCTATAGTTAATTCTCCGATTCCATCCAATTGGGCAGTAAAGAATATCTCTCTTATGATATCCATGGTCATAGTACCTACACCGTCCAAATGGACGGACATGAGATACTCCATATTCGGGGCGAATGATATTTCCCCTTTACCATGCATCGATGCAGAAAAGAACACATCTAAGGAGAATGGACGATTGAACGTTGTGCGATTGAAGCTTGCTAGATTAAACAACCACATCACTCCTTCCAAAATAAAAAAGCTCCCGAAGGAGCTTACTGTACTAAATGTTTCTTATGTTGTTCTCGCTTACGTTCAGCTGTGATGGATGCATATATTTGTGTAGTCGCTGGATTCTCGTGACCAAGTAACTCCTGGACTGCTACGAGATCAGCACCGTTATTTAATGTGAGAGTCGCAAAGGTATGTCTCAAAGTGTGTGGTGAGATCTTCTTGTGCAAATCAGCAGCCTTAGCAATTATTCCAATCTCTCGCTGAATGCCACGATTAGATAATCGCCTATATGGTTGTCTCTCTGTTATAAATAAAGCTTCAACTTGATCTAATCTTCCGAGTAAATACTTTTTAAGATGGTATAAGGCCTTGAAGGAGAAATACACGTCTCGCTCTTTATTGCCCTTACCGATAACCCTAGTACTACCATTCTGATAATCTATGTCCTGTTTGTTCAGAGCCTGTATCTCTGACAATCTCCCACCAGTAGCGTATAACACTTCTACTAAAGCTCTTTGCCTACTTGTCTTGCACGATTCTCTTAGCATCTCAAATTCTTCTATACTAAGAGCTTTCGGTAGTCGTTTCTCCTTTTTAGGAGGTTTCAGACGAGCGGTAGGATCCTTTGGTAATATATCCTCCGCTGTAAGCCAACCGAAGAAAGATTTAAGAACAGATAGCTTGCCCGCTCTAGTGTTGGTCCTCTGGTGTGTGTACTGGCTGAGATACATCCTTAAATCATTTGTGGATATATCCTCAACCTTCTTCTTCATCTGGTCGGAAAATATCCGAAGATGAATCTTATAACCGTCCAGTGTGATCTTGCTAAGTCCCTCTAGCTGCTTACCAGCTAAATACAATTCGATCTTTTCCTTCAGGTCCGGATGTGCGTTTTCTGGTTCGATTCGCTTAATGTCGTAATTGCCTATGACAACTGATAAGCGTGTTTGCATGTCCTCTGCATTGATACCAGGACACATGGCGGTTAACTCCTGCGAGACTTCCGACAATAACTGAGTTCCTGCAATCTGCATGATATGATACCTCCCGATCGGTATATTTACCCCGAGAATAAAAGAGAAGTAGGCAGCGCCTCGGGAGCGCTTTAGATTAGGTGATCAAGCCCAATCTTCCTACTTCTATTTTATCATATCATGCACTAGGATTACAGTAAATTGAGAACAATTGTTCTCAA
>DMSR01000020.1 GCA_003457145.1 Bacillus sp. (in: firmicutes) | reverse complement strand
TACTGAAATTTCTTATTACGATATAGGAGATGGAAAGCCCATTGTCATGATACACGGTTTTGCCGGGAGCAAGCTGTATTGGGAAGGGATTATACCTGAATTATCTAAGAATTCACGTGTCATTGCACTGGATCTGCCAGGGCATGGGGACTCTAATATGGGGGCTGAAAAATACTCAATTGAAGATATAGCAGGAATGATCAGGGAATTCCTTGATGAATTGGGGTTAGAAAAAGTAACGATGTTCGGCCATTCACTAGGGGGATATATTACTCTTGCATTTGCAGAGCAATACCCTGAATATTTGAATGGGTTTTCAATAATTCACTCCACTGCTGCTCAAGATTCTGAAGAAGCTAAAAGTGGGAGGGATTCGAATGTTAAGAAGGTAATAGAGGAAGGAACAGAATCATTAGTTCAGGGTCTTTCTCAAAAGCTTTTTTCTCCGGCAAACTCGGAAATTAATGCTTCCGACATCAAACAGACAAGGGATATTGGAAATTCTACCTCTGTCAATGGAATGGTAAGCGCTTTGCTGGCAATGAGAGACAGACCTGACCGTAATTTTGTATTAAAGGCTTCTTCCATGCCAATCCTTTTGGTCGCGGGAGAACAGGATCAAATAATCCCGCCGGAAAAGACATTCTCAGTAAGTAAGGAAAATATTGAGCATTATCTCATAAAGGGATCTGGACATATGAGCATGTATGAACAGCCAGTCGAGCTTATAAAGGCAATCAAAAGTTTTCTTGCTGACATAGATAAATGACTAAAAAATGACAAATGAAATAGATCGAAACATACAACTAGATAAGTATTATGAAAGCTATGGTGAAGCCCGTGGTTTAGAATACTATCTAGCTCAAGCGCCTAGCCCCTCGTGCCGCTTGTAGGGGGGTGACCAAGGAGCTTGGGCTTTTCTTACTGTATATGACTTCTGTTTAAAAGACAGGAAATAGTCTTTGTTGTGTTCTGAAACGCTGTTAGATTTGGAGAGGCAATAGAGAAAAAGTAAAAAAATCACGCTGAATTTAAGATGAATACAAAAATCTCCTGCTTCACTTCTTATTCTATTTATATAGCAGTTTCTCTTAACAAATATTTCTTTTAAGGTATAATATTATCTGTGAAACTCTTCAACATATAGAACAAGGAGTGTTTCAGTAATCTGACTTAAGTTGAAAGAGAGTGGGAAATATGGGTCGTAAATGGAACAACATCAAAGAAAAGAAAGCATCCAAGGATGCAAATACCAGTCGTGTCTATTCGAAATTCGCGCTGGAGATCTATGTTGCTGCCAGGCAGGGTGAACCAAACCCTGAATCTAACCAGGCTCTTAAATTCGTGCTTGAACGCGCAAAGACCTACAATGTTCCAAGGGTAATTATAGACCGTGCGATTGAGAAGGCTAAAGGTGGAGGAGAAGAAAGTTATGATGAGCTTCGTTACGAAGGATTTGGCCCAAGCGGTTCAATGATCATCGTAGATGCCCTCACGAACAATGTCAATCGTACGGCTTCAAATGTACGCGCTGCTTTCGGGAAAAACGGCGGAAATATGGGAGTAAGCGGATCTGTTTCCTATATGTTCGATGCCACAGCTGTAATCGGTTTTGAAGGCAGATCCGCAGAAGAAGCGCTAGAAATCTTGATGGAAGCGGATGTGGACGTTCGCGATATAATTGAGGAAGAAGAAACTGTAATTGTTTATGGGGAGCCAGACCAATTCCATACGATTCAGGAAGCCTTCAATAATGCAGGTATAAAGGACTTTACTGTTGCTGAACTTACAATGCTTGCACAAAATGACATCACCCTTCCTGAAGAAGCACAGACTCAGTTCGATAAATTAATTGATGCTTTGGAAGATCTTGAAGATGTCCAGCAGGTATATCATAATGTAGAGCTAGATTAATAAACCTTAAAAGCCCATTCGTAGTTGAATGGGCTTTTTCAATGGGAAAATTGATATATATATAAAGTGGTTAAGTGGTAATACTAATTGGCATCTATAATCTAATTACCTTAAGACTTAGGAGGACGGAGAGAGATGAGATTAATCAATCCAACGACCACAAAAGCAAAAATGAATACAAACCCAGAAGTTAACGCTTTCATAAAAAGACGGACAGAGTCTAATATCAAACATTATATGGGAAGCAGCAAGGAAGATATTGAAGCCCGTATAAAAGATCTGGACTACGAATGGGATACAGAAAGAATACTGGAACTGAATTTTGCAGTCATAATTCTGCTTACTGTATTTTCTGGTTTGTTTAAAAGTAAGATTTGGCTGGTTATATCTTTTTTCGCAAGTGTATTCATGGTGCAGCATTCCCTACAAGGCTGGTGCCCTCCACTTCCAGTCATAAGAAAGCTTGGGTTTAGAACGGCAGCAGAAATATTTGAAGAAAAGGAAGCTATGCAGGAGATGCTGTATAGATAACGATTTTATCCTGCTACTTTATATTTAATTATATAAATACTGGATCTGCACACATGATTTCCTCCGTTCTGTATCGGAGATTTCTCTCGTTCCTTAAGGGTAGACTAAATGAAAAAGAGGAGGGCGCTATATGGAGAACAAGGAGCTACTTACTTCAATTAAGGAGAATGCGGTCAGATTCGACAGTTACGAAGACCTTGATGCACTCGTAGAAGCTGCTTCTGGTGCTCAGTTTGTATTGTTAGGAGAAGCCTCACATGGCACTTCAGAATTTTATACAGTTAGAGCTGAAATAACTAAAAAACTGATTGAGGATAAAGGGTTTTCATTTATCGCAGTTGAAGGTGACTGGCCATCGTGTTTTTCGGTCAACCAGTTTGTAAAAGGATATAAAGAAGGAAGCCCGATAGAGGTTTTAAAGGAATTTGATCGATGGCCATCCTGGATGTGGGCAAATGAAGAGATTTTATCCTTAATCAAATGGCTAAAGGCCTATAATGTTCATTCCGGAAAATCAGTGGGTTTCTATGGGCTAGATGTATATAGCTTGTGGGAATCAATGGAGGAAATTATCAATCAGCTTGAAAAAGTTTCTCCAGATGATGTAAAAGCTGCTAAAAGGGCATTTGCATGTTTTGAACCGTTTGACCGCCGAGGTGAAAATTATGCTATTTCTGCTGCCTATTATGGGGAAGACTGTACTGACGAAGTCGTCAGGGTGCTAGTCGATCTGCAAAAGAAACGTAAAAGTTATCATAGGGACCAGGAGGGGGATCTTAATCTTGAGATTAACAGCCTAGTTATGCTCAATGCAGAAAGATATTATAGAGCGATGGCGAAAGGGGGGGCAGAAGACTGGAATATTCGGGATACACATATGGTTACTGCCTTGGAAAAAATAATGGCTGCTCATGGAAAAGCAGCAAAGGCAGTCATTTGGGAGCATAATACCCATATAGGGGATGCGAGAGCTACGGATATGATTGACGAAGGGTTAGTTAATGTTGGCCAGCTATTAAGGGAGAAATATGGGCAAAAGGTATTTTCTGCTGGGTTTGGAACACATCATGGAACAGTTGTTGCGTCAACTGAGTGGGCTGGAACAGTAGAAGTAATGGAAGTGCCGGTCTCAAAGAAAGGCAGCTGGGAAGATTTACTTAATGAAGCAGGAGCTTTTAATAAATATTTGCTGT
>DMSR01000252.1 GCA_003457145.1 Bacillus sp. (in: firmicutes) | reverse complement strand
GCAACAACTCTGTTTCAACAGTGAAGATTGCCAAGGCACTAGCTGATGCCTTTGAATGTGAAATAAATGACCTTCCAGTAAGCATTGTATTATCATGGTTTGAGCAAAAAGCCGTTGCAATCCTGCTTGGACTTTTCAGTATGGGTATTCAGGATATCCGCATTGGGCCAAAGCCTCCAGAATTCATCTCTGATGGTGTGATGGAAGTACTGCAAGAAACATTCAACCTTAAGTTGATCACTACTGCTCAAGAAGATATGGAAACAATGATGCAGTTAAGCAAAACAGAGTAATAAATTCCAAAAAACCCCGCAGCGTAAAATGAACGCTGCGGGGTTTTTTTTGGTATTTAAAGGCTTTGCAGACAATCTTTCTATTAAGTCTGAAAACCCTATCGGCTTTTGGGGCACTAATACGGAAGAATACGGATATTGTTAAAAACGAAACACCAATCCGCATTATATTAATTCGTTTAGCAATTGATCGGTTTCTAAAATAATATTACCTTGACTGTCCGTAGAGATCAGTTCTTCCTTTTTCATCCTGGTGAGTGTCCGGCTCACGGTTTCGCGCGTGGTCCCAATCATGTTTGCCAAATCTTTATTTGTAAAGTCAGCCTTCAAGAGAACCGAACCATCCGCCATTTTTTCACCGTGCAGCTCCCCCAGCCTGATGAGAAGCTTGATGATTTGTTCATATGTGTTATTTAATATTTGGGCTTCAAGTCTCTCTTGCAGGTCGACGATTTTTTCTCCAAGCACTTTAAATACTTTGATACTTAATTGCGGATTTTCGACGAGCACCTTCTCAAATTGAGAGATTGGCACGACAACCAGGCTTGCCTGCTCAATTACCTCAGAAAAACCGGGGTATCCGCCCTTTCGGAAAAATCCAACATGAGGGAACATCTCCCCTTTTTTCAGGATCGCAACAATTTGCTCCCTGCCATTGGCATCGCTTTTATAAATCTTCACTTTACCATCATTAATAAAATAGACATTTTCCAGCGGATCCCCCTGAAGGAAGACATGGCTGTTTTTCTTCCATTCACGTGAAATGGATATATCAACTATTTTTTCCAGTTCATAATCATCCAGATCCCGGAATAGGGAAAATTCAGAAAGTACTTTTTTTATCTCATTCTTATTCAACAGAAACACCTCAGTATCAGCCGGTTTATTTCATTCACTCCTATTTTACCAAAAAAAGCAGTCCTGCGTACGCCTATTCGTGAAATCAGAGGATTGGGCAATCGGGANNGGAAAGCTAAGATCAGCTTATACTAGAGGATTGGGCAATCGGGATATCTGCACCCCACTGCCCATTGACATTAAAACTATAGGGAGCGCTCTCTA
This sequence comes from Bacillus sp. (in: firmicutes), assembly GCA_003457145.1. Taxonomy (GTDB): domain Bacteria; phylum Bacillota; class Bacilli; order Bacillales; family Cytobacillaceae; genus Mesobacillus. The sequence goes on along the minus strand of DMSR01000252.1, from coordinate 1,739 downwards.
TCTTAAAGCTAAACCGAACGATCTTCATCAAAAGGAAATACCAAAATATAGAAGTCCTAATTATTTATTATTTTGCTTTTGTAACGAACATTTATTCGCTAATATAGAAATGATGAGGTGAACGAAATGAGAGTACGGAAAAACCTGCATGATATTTTAATAGATTTAAAAGTTGGTGAATCGGTAAAGGATAATATAGTCCATTGGCATACAATCGAGGAAAAAGAAGCAAAGACAGAGGGTATGCCTGAGGGGTTAAGTGATATTTTGAAAATGGCTTTGGAGCGAAGGGGAATCTCCCGGCTGTATACCCATCAGAAGTCTTCTTATGACCAAATCATGAAAGGACGGAGCGTGGTTGCCGTAACACCGACTGCTTCAGGCAAGACACTTTGCTATAACCTGCCTGTTCTCCAGTCGATCATCAATGACCCGAATGCCAGAGCATTATATATGTTTCCAACCAAAGCTCTTGCCCAGGATCAAAAAAGTGAGATCAATGAGCTGATCCAGGAGGCCGAATTATCCATCAACAGCTATACATATGACGGGGATACACCTTCTAATATACGACAGAAAGTTAGAAGGGCAGGCCATATCGTCATCACAAATCCTGACATGCTTCATTCAGCGATTCTTCCCCATCATACAAAGTGGGTATCGCTCTTTGAAAACTTGAAGTATGTAGTAATCGATGAACTGCATATATATAGGGGAGTTTTCGGGAGTCATGTAGCCAATGTAATCAGGAGACTAAAGAGGATATGCAATTATTATGGCAGTGATCCTGTCTTTATCTGCACATCAGCAACCATCGCCAATCCGCTAGAACTGGCAGAAGGTCTTACTGAAAAAAACATGATTCTTATTGACAATAACGGAGCGCCTTCAGGAAGAAAACATTTTTTATTTTACAATCCTCCTGTTGTGAATATCCCGCTTAATGTCAGAAGGAGCGCGACTCTTGAAAGCAGGAGACTGGCGGGAGAATTTCTGAAAAATAAAATCCAGACAATCATCTTTGCCAGAAGCAGGGTGAGGGTTGAAATCTTGCTGACATACCTCAAGGAACTGGTAAAACATAAGCTAGGCCCGAAAGCAATCAGGGGATATAGGGGCGGTTATCTTCCAACTGAACGCCGGGAAATCGAAAAGGGACTGAGGTCAGGGGAAATCTATGGAGTTGTAAGTACCAATGCCCTTGAATTAGGAGTAGATATTGGACAGCTGCAGGTTTGCATTATGAACGGCTATCCAGGCACAATTGCCAGTGCCTGGCAGCAGGCAGGCAGGGCAGGAAGGCGGCATGGTGAATCTGTCGTTATCATGGTGGCAAGCTCTAGTCCGCTTGACCAATATGTTATCCAGAATCCAGATTATTTTTTTAATAGGAGCCCAGAAACAGCTAGGATCAATCCAGACAATCTGATTATTCTGATAGATCATATTAAATGTGCTTCTTATGAACTGCCATATAAAGTGGGGGAGCAATTCGGAACAGCTGAAATCGAAGAAATACTTGAGTACTTGACAGAGGAGCGAATATTGCACCAAAACGGCGAAAAGTGGTACTGGATGAACGACGCCTTTCCTGCTCACAATATCAGCCTCCGTTCTGCATCCCAGGAAAATGTTGTGATCATCGATCAGTCAGATATTGCCAATGTGAGAGTGATTGGCGAAATGGATACATTTTCAGCTATGACCCTTTTGCATGAAGAGGCAATTTATCTTCATCA
>DMSR01000177.1 GCA_003457145.1 Bacillus sp. (in: firmicutes) | reverse complement strand
TTCTATCGCTTCGTCTGCTGTTACTTCTTTTACACCACGATTGATAGCTACAATATCTTCAAAATTTGGCGGTGTATCGCTTGATGCGGATTGTGCGACATGATCAACGAACTCTTCGATTGTCTTACCCTCCATCATTTCATTTTGCTGCCTGATTGATCCTAAATGGCTGCCGATAAAACCTTCAGCATTTACTTCTTCATCAAAGCTTGCATAATGTCCAGGAAGGACAATGACATCATCAGCAATTTGAGAAACCTTGCTATAAACCGTTTCGTAAAGATCTTTTGCCCACTCCGCAGCCTTTCCTCCCAGATCAGGGCGCCCAAGTCCATTGACGAAAATAGTATCGCCGGAGAAAAGAAGCTTGTTATTGACAAAGAAAGAAACACTTCCAGGGGTATGCCCCGGAGTTTTAACTGCCAATACCTCAAGAGTAATGTTCTCAAATTCAATTTTATCATGTTGTTCCAATGCTTCAAAGGCAAATGCTGCCCCTTCACTCTTCATCAGGTAATATTTTGCACCTGTAACATCTGCCAGCTGTTTTCCGCCAGACAAATGGTCTGCATGCAAATGCGAATCAACGATGTGTGTTATTTTAACATTTTCTTTTTCTGCTACTGCCTGATAACGATCGACAAATCTTGAAGGATCGACTACGAGAGCTTCATTTTTGGAAAGCACCATATAAGAAAGGCAGCCTTTGCCTACGCGAATAAACTGCAGCACCTTGATTTCTTCGTCTTTGTATACTTCCACAGGATATAAATATTCACTCCAGGATTTCATCCCGCCAGATAGATAAGATACATTAAACCCTTCATCGGCTAGCATCTCAGCCACCATGACTGATGAACCTTCTTTAGCGCAGATGACGACAATATCCTTGCCTTTAGGCAGCTGTCCGACCACATCTTCTACTCCATCGATCAGTTCAAAATAAGGGATATTCAAATATTGAATATTTTCCCCTTCGACTTTCCAATCTTCAAAGTCCTTTACATTCCTAACATCAAAGATAAAAAAGTCTTTTTTGTTTACAACCCACTTATTTAAGTTTTCAGCTGAAATTGCTTTCATTCCCATTTTTAAATTCCTCCTGTTGGACATTAAGCTTTATTAAAGTATTTATTCTTCGCCAAATACCCTTATGGGTATATAATAGGTGTTTGAACAATAAAAGGCAAGCTTTTTTTCATTAGTAACGTGACAAGCTTGTTTTGAAATCAATATGAAAAATTTTCTAAAAAAAATTTATGATTATGGGTTTTCAAATCGTTAATAAACCATTACAATGAATGAAACTATAAATATAGTTTGAAAATTCAATCCATTCTTACCGAGGAGGAATGCAAATGAAAATTATGAGCAATGAATTATTGGTGGTCTCGTATCGTGATGCATTAAAGTCGGAACATGATAAAGAATGGGCAAAAATTTTAAAAACCGAAATTTCCAAAAGAGGTCTAAAGCCATTTAAGAACCGTTGATTATTAGGAATGCAAGACGCTAAATTATCGGAAATACAAAAATGAACCGCCGTATCGTTTACGGCGGTTCATTTTTGTTTCATCATCCTAGAAGCAACAGCGATTCTGGATCTTCCATCAGTTCCTTGATTCTCTTTAAGAAGGTTACGGCTTCTTTACCATCAACAATTCTATGGTCATAGGATAATGCGATGTACATCATAGGCCGGTTTTCCATTCTTTCTTTATCTATGGCAACTGGGCGCAGTTGAATCGTGTGCATGCCAAGAATGCCCACTTGAGGACCATTGATTATAGGGGTTGATAGCAATGATCCAAATACCCCTCCATTAGTGATTGTAAATGATCCTCCCTGGAGATCCTTTAATGCCAGTTTATTTGTCTTTGCTTTTTCAGCAAGGTCGTTAATATCCCTCTCAATCTCAGCAAAATTCTTTCTGTCCGCATCCCTGATTACAGGTACGACCAGTCCCTCATCAGCTGCAACCGCAACTCCAATATCATAGTACTTCTTAAGGACAATTTCGTCGCCTTGAATTTCAGCATTTAAGTATGGTGTTTTCTTTAAGGCTGCTACCACAGCCTTAGTGAAAAATGACATGAATCCTAATCGGACATCGTTATCTTCATAAAAACGGTCTTTCCATTTCTTCCTTAACTCCATAACTGCAGTCATATCGACCTCATTGAATGTTGTCAACATCGCAGCTGTCTGTTGTACCTCAACTAGCCTGTTAGCGATTGTCTGTCGTCTTCTTGACATTTTGATTCTTTCGGTCTGTTTTCCCCCATCCGTATTAACAGAAGAAACAGTCTTAACGTTTCTTTTTTCTTCTTTTATCTGCTGAGTTTTTTCCGTTTTATAGTCATTTACATCTTGCTTACGAACTCTGCCGAGCGGGTCTGAAGAAGAAACCTGACTCAAATCGATCCCTTTCTCCCTTGCCAGCTTTCTCGCAGCAGGCGATGCAATGATTCTCTCATTTCCACTTTCAGCCGCTGGTTTTTCCTTGCTGGTACTACCTNNTCCTCGTTCTTTCTGAATACTGAAGCTTCCGCATTTGTGTTAACAGCTGGCTTCCTATCAGAATCTGTTTCTTCCTCAATAGGAGTTGCTGATTGACCATTTTCCTTATCATTTTGTTCAGGACTTCCTTGTTCGCTTACGACCGCAATCGTCTCTCCCACCTTGACGGTATCTCCTTCTTCCGCCATTAGCTCTGTCAATACCCCCTCAAAATCAGAGATAATTTCAACATTTACTTTATCTGTCTCTAATTCAACTATATATTCCCCTTTTTGGACTTGGTCACCTGGCTTTTTCAACCACTGGGCAATCGTGCCCTCAGATATTGATTCTGCCAATTCTGGAACTTTAATTTCTGCCAATTTCGATTCCTCCTCCATTTGTCCTTGTCAATGATTCCCTGACGATCCTTGCCTGCTCTAACTTATGGATATTCGGGTCTCCCTCAGCAGGACTTGAACGCCTCCTGCGGCCTATATAAGAAACCTTGATTCCATTCGGTGCTGCTTCATTAATCCGAGGCTCAACAAAGNNGCCCCCATGTTTTTCGGTTCCTCCTGAACCCACACTATTTCTGAAAGATTTGGCAAGGTGCTAAGCTTCTCTTTCAATAAATCTAATGGGAAAGGATAAATCTCTTCAATTCTTAAAACATGGAGCCAATCATGGGTTTCAGGATTTACATTTTCAGCAAGATCGATACTTACTTTACCTGTGCATAATATAACTCTTGTTATCTTGTCTGGTTCTCCTCCCAGACCCGGCTGCTCATATATCGATTTAAAGCTTCCTTCACTTAATTCAATTGGATCAGCTGCTACAATTGGATTCCGCAAAAGGCTCTTAGGTGTCATCAGTACTAACGGACGGACCGCTTCCTGTTGTAAAATCGCAGCCTGCCTCCTGAGAATATGAAAATATTGCGCTGCGGAAGAAAGGTTAGCTACTGTCCAGTTATTTTCAGCAGCGAGAGTTAAGAATCTTTCTACCCGGCCACTGGAGTGCTCTGGCCCCTGGCCCTCATATCCATGAGGTAACAGCATGACAAGTCCGGATTTTTGCCCCCACTTAGCACGGCCGGCTGCAACAAACTGGTCGAACAATACTTGCGCTGCGTTAGCAAAATCACCATATTGAGCTTCCCAAAGAACCAGAGTTTCAGGCGCAAAGACATTATAGCCATATTCAAACCCGACTACTGCTGCTTCAGAAAGTGGACTGTTGTGTATACTAAAAGATGCTTTGGCATCAGGAAGTTCATGAAGAGGAGAAAATTGTCTGCCAGTTTCACTGTCATGCAGGACAAGGTTTCTCTGTGCGAAGGTTCCCCGCTCTGAGTCTTGCCCCGTAATGCGCAGAGGGATGCCATCAGTGACTATGGAAGCAAAAGCAAGAGTCTCTGCAAGGCCCCAGTCAATTTTTCCTTGTTCTGAAAAAGCATCTTTCCTCCGCTGCAGAATTTTGGCTAATTTACCAAAAACATTGAAGCCTTCTGGCCACTTCAAGAGGTCGTCATTTAATTTCCTTAGTTTACTGACCGAGACTCTTGTATCAATTTCCGGGATACCCATTTCAATCACATCTGGT
>DMSR01000507.1 GCA_003457145.1 Bacillus sp. (in: firmicutes) | reverse complement strand
GATAAGCTGCCAGCTTTGATGAGTAAAAATATTATCATAGCGCACGCTGCCGATGGTGCCGACATGCTACGAAAGCATCGGATGCCCAAAGAAATCATTGATATTGCTGAACAGCATCATGGAACTACATTATTAAAATTCTTTTATCACAAAGCAAAACAAAATGGGCATGATGTAAAAGAAGAGGATTTTCGCTATCCAGGTCCTAAACCGCAGACTAAGGAGTCAGCAGTCATCGGGATTGCTGACAGTGTTGAAGCTGCTGTCCGTTCAATGGCTCATCCTACGCATGAGCAAATTGAATCACTCGTTCGGAATATCATCTCCGACAGGCTACAGGATGGTCAATTCAGCGATTGTGATATTACTTTAAAAGAGTTAAACACAGTTACTGAAACTCTATGTGAAACATTAAAGGGGATTTTCCATTCAAGGATTGAATATCCAGAAATGAATAAACAGAAGGTGAAGCAGGCATGAAGTTAGAAATTGATTTTCTAGACGAAGTAAATGAATTGACACAAGAAGAAATCAGTGAAATTGAAAACCTTTTGAATTTTGCCGGAGCTAAAGAAAAAATCCAGACGGGCAGTGAACTTTCTGTTACGTTTGTTTCAAACGAACGAATCCAGGAAATCAACCGGGAATATCGTGACAAGGATCGTCCTACCGATGTGATTTCTTTTGCGATGGAGGAATTAGGAGAGGGGGAACTCGAGGTGATCGGTGCAGATATTCCAAGGGTGTTGGGAGATATTATCATCTCTGTCCCAAAAGCCAGGGAGCAGGCTGATGAGTATAATCATTCTGTTATGAGAGAATTGGGATTTCTTGCTGTCCATGGGTTTCTGCACTTGCTGGGCTATGACCATATAACAAAAGAGGATGAAAAAAAGATGTTTGAAAGACAGAAAGAAATTCTAGATGGTTACGGACTTGAACGGCAATAAGCGGAAGAAGCATAGCTTAGCTTCTTCCTTCAAATTCGGCTTTCAAGGAATTGCGGCTGCATTAAATGAACGGAATGTTCAAATTCATTCAGTAATATCTATTGCAGTTATATTCTTCGGTTTTGTGTTCTCCATATCAAAATTCGAATGGTTTGCAGTATTACTGGCAATTGGAGGGATGGTCGCCCTTGAAATGTTGAACACTGCTATTGAACGTACCGTGGACATGTATACGGTCGATTTTCATCCATTGGCGAAGCAAGCAAAGGATATTGCTGCGGGTGCAGTCTTAATCTTTGCTATTATCAGTGTCATCATAGGCATGATGGTTTTTATACCGAAAATTATAGCTGTTCTTGGGTAGAAGTTGCCTTTTCGGGCAACTTTCTTTTATTTTGGTTCTTTTCGTAAACTTTGTTGCTCTTATTACCAAAAGTAAAAATCTGCATTCTAGGACAGTACGAAAGTGCCTTTGAAAGATGCGCAGATGCCTATAGCATACAGTGCGAAAACAGGCTTTATATTACAGAATTCCTGAACTGTTCTTATAAGGCTTTGTGCAGAAAGTGTGAGCCACCAAGTTTGCGTCAGTTTGAAAACTGGAAGAAACTTAAGTAAAATAACATAACAGTGTATTAACACCGTGGAAATGTTTTTAGAAAATTTAAAATTTTTATTTCATTTTTGCTACAAACGATGAAATCTTAGTCAAAATAAGGTAAAATTAAGTGGAGAAGGGAATTTCAAAATGAACTTTAAAAAACCAGGCAACGAATCTCACAAATCGGGCTTCATTTCAATCATAGGGAGACCTAATGTTGGGAAGTCTACTTTTCTTAATCGTGTGATCGGGCAAAAAATAGCCATCATGAGCGACAAGCCGCAAACGACCAGAAATAAGGTCCAGGGTGTCCTGACTCTTGAGGATTCACAGCTTATCTTTATTGATACACCAGGAATTCATAAGCCTAAGCACCGACTCGGCGACTTCATGATGAAAGTAGCTCAGAATACTTTGAAAGAAGTGGATTTGATACTGTTCATGGTAAATGCCCAGGAAGGATATGGCCGGGGAGAAGAATTTATCATCGAGAAGCTGCAGAATGTAAAGACACCCGTTTTTCTAGTGATAAATAAAATTGACCTAATTCATCCTGATCAACTTCTAGAATTTATCGAATCATACAAGGAAAAGTTTAACTTCGCTGAAATTATTCCCATCTCTGCACTTGAAGGAAATAATATTGAAAAACTTCTTGAGCAGATAAAGGTAAAAATGCCTGAAGGTCCTCAGTTTTACCCGGCCGACCAAGTCACGGATCATCCCGAACGGTTCATTGTTTCTGAGTTGATCAGGGAAAAAGCACTCCATCTTACACGCGAAGAAATTCCACATTCTCTTGCTGTGATGATTGAAAAAATGGAACGGCAGCCTGAAAAGGACATGGTTCATGTCATGGCAACAATCATTGTAGAAAGAGACTCGCAAAAGGGGATTGTTATTGGAAAACAAGGCAGTATGCTAAAGGAAATAGGCAAAAGAGCACGTCTTGACATTGAGAATTTACTTGGCTCCAAGGTTTTTCTAGAATTATGGGTAAAGGTCCAGAAGGACTGGAGAAATAAAGCATCTCAGCTGCGTGATTTTGGCTTCCGGGATGACGAATATTAATACTCTCTATTTGGCAAATGCTCCATCATAAGCATATTAACAGGATTAGAAATTTATTCATCATCTGGATTAACAAATTTTTCGTAACATGAAAATCAGATAACAGGCTAAGATATTCTTAAGGATTTGGGATAAATAAATTGCTAGTGAAAAAATGAAAGGTGGGGTTTTCGATGTTGGATTTTACCTGGAAGGTATTTTCGCAAACAGGTAACATTGACACATACCTTCTCTTTAAAGAGTTGGAGAAGGAAAATCAAGAAATACCCGGTTATCAGGAGGAAGAACTAGCAGAAATTGATTTTCCAATCTCATAGGTTTGTCTGTAGTAATGGATGGTGACCACTTGTGCTGCAGAAATGTGAAGGCATCGTCATTAGGGCAACAGATTATGGCGAAACAAATAAAATAGTTACTTTATATACGAGAGAGATGGGGAAAGTTGGTGTGATGGCTCGAGGGGCAAAAAAGCCCAGCAGCAGGCTCGCAGCCGTCACTCAACTTTTTACATACGGACAGTTTTTATTTCAATCGGGAAGCGGCCTTGGCAGTCTTCAGCAGGGTGAGATGATCTCCTCGATGAGAGCAATACGAGAAGATATATTCTTAACGGCCCATGCCAGTTATATTGTTGATTTAACTGATAAAATAACCGATGATCGAAAACCAAATCCCTTTTTGTTTGAACTGATGCTGCAAACACTTAATTATATGAATGAAGGTTATGACCTGGAGATTCTTACTAATATTTATGAAATGAAGATGCTGAATGTCCAGGGGCTATATCCTATTTTAGACAAATGTGCACACTGTGGAAGCACAGAAGGTGATTTCCATTTTTCTATCAGCGAGGGCGGCCTACTTTGTCACCGCTGTTTTGAACATGACCGGTATCGCATGAAGATTACTCCTGGAACGGTAAGACTCCTGCGGTTATTTTATTTACTTGACCTCAATCGCCTTGGAGACATTTCTGTTAAGCCAGAAACCAAGGCAGAATTAAAGAAGGTCATATCAGCTTATTATGATGAATACTCAGGCCTCTATTTAAAAACCAGAAAGTTCCTTGACCAGATGGACTCCTTTAGAGATAAACTGTAAGTGTTGACATTCACGCAGGTTTTCGCTATTATTCAAATTAAAATTACATATGTTGCTGAGAAGGAAAATAGTATTCAAATCTCCTCTGTATTAGCGAGTCCGGGTATGGTGTGAGCCGGGTTACAGGAATTGAGGAAGGCGTTCCGGAGCAACATCCTTCTTTTAAAGAGGCTGCTTAGGCGGCAAGTAGGGTGGAACCGCGGGTAACTCTCGTCCCTATGCATGAAATATATGCATAGGAGGCGAGAGTTTTTTTATTGCTTTTTTTTCAAAGCTCTTTCGTAATCAGGAAAATTGTAAGGTTCGAAAGGGGAAAGAATACAGAATTAACAATGTGTATTAGATTAATTTTCAAATGGAACATGAAAAATTCGGAGGTGCAAAGATGAATATTCAAAATATGATCCTTACTTTACAAAAGTATTGGTCTGAACAGGGCTGTATACTTATGCAGGCGTATGATGTCGAAAAGGGTGCGGGAACGATGAGCCCATATACATTCCTGAGAGCAATTGGGCCGGAACCTTGGAATGTAGCATACGTTGAGCCTTCACGCCGGCCTGCTGACGGAAGGTATGGAGAAAATCCTAACAGGCTATACCAGCATCATCAGTTTCAGGTAATCATGAAGCCCTCTCCGGACAATATTCAGGAGCTTTACCTGGATTCGTTGAAGGCGTTGGGGATTGATCCTCTTGAACATGATATTCGTTTTGTGGAAGATAACTGGGAAAACCCGTCGCTAGGCTGTGCGGGACTCGGATGGGAAGTTTGGCTTGATGGGATGGAAATCACCCAATTTACCTACTTCCAGCAAGTGGGCGGACTTGACTGCAAACCGGTTTCAGTCGAGATTACTTACGGTATTGAAAGACTTGCTTCTTATATTCAGGATAAAGAAAATGTATTCGACCTGGAATGGACCAATGGTTTTACGGTAAGAGATATTTTCGGACAGCCAGAGTACGAACATTCAAAATATACTTTTGAAACCTCAGACAAAGACATGCTGTTTAATCTTTTTAATACGTATGAAAAAGAAGCGCACCGCCAAATGGAGGAGGGTCTGGTTCATCCTGCATATGACTATGTATTGAAGTGTTCGCATGTTTTCAATCTCCTTGATGCTCGCGGTGCAATATCAGTTACTGAAAGAACGGGATACATCGCCCGTTGCCGAAACTTGGCGAAAAAAGTTGCAAAAACCTTCTATGATGAAAGAGAAAAACTTGGTTTCCCGATTTTGAACCGAAAGGAGCAGGTGGAAAATGACTAAGCGTAATTTATTGCTTGAAATTGGATTGGAGGAAATGCCTGCAAGATTCATCACTGACTCCATCAGCCAGCTTGCTTCTAAAGTAGAGACCTGGCTGTCAAAACATCATATCGGATTTGACAGGATTAATATATACTCTACGCCGCGAAGGCTGGCTGTACTAGTACTGGATGTAGATGAACGCCAGGAAGATAGTGTGGAAGAAGCAAAAGGGCCCGCAAAAAAGATTGCAATAACTGATACAGGTGAATGGTCTAAGGCCGCAATGGGCTTTACTCGGGGACAGGGAATGAGTGTCGATGACATCTTTTTTAAAGAGATAAATGGTGTTGAATATGCTCATGTCAGCAAATTTATAAAAGGGCAAGAGACTTCAGGGCTCCTTGAAGAATTACAAGGAATTGTCACGAGTCTGACCTTCCCGAAAAACATGCACTGGGCGGATCTTGAAATGAGGTATATACGCCCTATTAAATGGCTCGTTGCATTATTTGGCAGTGAAGTGATTCCATTTGAGATAGCAGGTGTTAAATCTGGAAATGTAACGAGAGGCCATCGCTTCCTTGGAGAAGAGGCGGAAATTTCCAGCCCGGAGGATTACGAAGAAATCTTGCTTGGACAATATGTAGTGGCTGATGCCAAAAATAGAAAGCAGGCGATTATATCGCAGCTTGAAAGAATTGAAGAAGAGAATAGCTGGGTCATCCCAATAGATGAAGACCTGCTCGAAGAAGTCAATAACCTGGTTGAATACCCCACAGCTTTGTATGGCCGGTTTGAAGATGAATTCTTGGAAATCCCCAGCGAGGTGCTGATCACTTCAATGAAAGAGCATCAGCGCTATTTTCCAGTTAAATCCAAAGAAGGGCAATTGCTTCCTCATTTTGTAACAGTCAGGAACGGTGATCACCTTCATATTGAGAAAGTTGCCCGCGGCAACGAAAAGGTTCTAAGAGCAAGATTAGCTGATGCTTCATTTTTCTATAAAGAAGATCAAAAGCTTCAAATTGAAACAGCCTTAAATAAGCTCAAATCGATTGTTTACCATGAAGAAATCGGTACGATTGCAGAGAAGTCGGAACGTGTCCGCGAACTTGTGAATTTACTAGCTGACAGATTGGAAATTTCAGCGGAGAGCAAGAGGGCCGCAGACAGGGCAGCACAAATCAGCAAATTCGACTTAGTTTCACAAATGGTTTATGAATTCCCTGAGCTTCAGGGGATAATGGGGGAAAAATACGCTTTGCTAAAGGGAGAAGCTCCCGAAGTTGCAGCGGCGGTCAATGAGCACTATATGCCAAGGAATGCTGAGGATACTGTCCCGCAAAGCCTTCCAGGGGCACTGGTTGCGGTTTCTGATAAAATAGATACAATAACATCGTTCTTTGCGTTGGGTATCATTCCAAGTGGTTCTCAGGACCCGTATGCCCTAAGGAGGCAGGCAGCTGGGATTGTACAGACTTTAATCGAAAAACGCTGGGCCATTTCATTGGAGAACCTTGTCGGCCTTTCTTTAAACCTAATTTGCGAATCCGGTATAGCAAAACGGACAAATGAGGAAGTTTATCATGATCTCATCC
>DMSR01000113.1 GCA_003457145.1 Bacillus sp. (in: firmicutes) | reverse complement strand
AATGCACCTTGAAAATTCCTGTCACCTTCCGGCATAGTTAATTCCTGCAGGACATTCAAATGAATTTGTATGCCATTTGCTTCAATCATTTCCACAGCATCTCTGGCCTGTGCCAAAGTTGCTTCACTGCCTAAATTTGCGAAGATGATCCCATTGGGGTGTTCTTTTCTAATGATTTCATAGGTCCTGCGTTCAGAAGCATCTTTCAAAGCAGCCATTTGCGATCCTGCCGCAATCGCTACACCAGTCTCTTTCGCTGCAATCGCCAATTCCCGGTTTATTTGATAGGTCCTTTCGCCGCCGCCGCCAGTCATCGCATTGATAAAAATTGGCGAACTTAATGAAAGTTCGCCAATTTTTGTCTGCAATTTTATTAATTCTAGATTAGTATCTGGCAAGCTTTGGTGAACAAACTTTATATCATCAAATCCGGTAAGCCTTTTTTGGCCTGTTTCAAGGGCATATTGAATATGGTCCCATTTCCGTCTTGATCTCGACACAATTCATCACCATTACTGTTTTAGATTCTTTAGCTTGTCCCCGATCATATCACCTAAACTGAAACCTTTTGATTCTTCAGGAAGTTCGTAATCGAAAGCTTCGTTACTCTCTCTCTCTTCAAACTCCTTCATGCTAAGTGACAATCTTTGATCAGACTTATTTACCTCAAGTACTTTCACCTTAACATTCTGCCCTTCTTGCAGGACTTCATGCGGCGTGCCAATATGTTTATGAGAAATTTGAGAAATGTGAACAAGTCCTTCGACACCCGGGAATACCTCTACAAATGCCCCATAAGAAACAAGACGCTTAACTGTTCCTTCAAGGATGCTTCCCTTAGGAGCCTTTTCTTCAATATCAGCCCACGGCCCAGGCAGGGTCTCTTTGATCGACAATGAAATTCGCTCGTTGTCACGGTCAACGCTCAGTACCTTCACTTCCACTTTCTGGCCTTCCTGAACGACGTCAGATGGTTTATCCACGTGTTCATGTGAAAGCTGGGAAATATGAACAAGCCCGTCTACACCGCCGATATCAACAAAGGCGCCAAAATCAGTGATTCTTTGGACAGTGCCTTCAATCACCTGGCCAGGTTCGATTGCAGAAAGTAAATCCTGTTTCTTCTTGCCTTGTTCCTGTTCCACAACAGCACGGTGAGAAAGAATCAGGCGGTTTTTATCCTGTTCAAGCTCAACTATTTTAAAGCTGAGTTTTCTTCCTTTATAATCAGAAAAGTCCTCTACAAAGTGGGATTCAACCAGTGATGCAGGAACGAAGCCGCGAACACCTAAGTCTACTACTAGGCCGCCTTTGACAACATCCTTCACCTCTGCTTCGAAAACCTCACCGCTTTCGAATTTCACTTTAAGCTCTTCCCAAGCTTTTTCTGCATCTACTTTTCTTTTGGATAGGATCAAAGCCTCTTCTTAAACCTTCTGGACCTCAAGCTCCAATTCATCGCCCACAGCAACTTCATCTTCTGCCTTCTCTACATGGAGGCCTGATAATTCACTGATTGGAATGATGCCATCAAGCTTGCTGCCCTCAATATCAACAAGGACCTGCTTCTCTTCAACTTTAGTAACCTGTCCTTTTACGCGGTCCCCTGCTGTAAAGCTTCTTACCTCAATTTGATTCATATCTTCTGACATATGTACTCCTCCTTAATCCATGACTGCTGTAAAATTATATGCTTTTGTGGTGTCTGCACCACTTTAAAAACCCTATAATTTAACTACTAAGTGAAAATTCTAAAAAATATCTCTTCTTAATAACTTCTTACAAACAGGCAATTTTGTCAAGCAAGAAACATCACTTATATTGGGTGATCAGCTTTTGGATTTCATTCATTATTATATCAGTTGTCTGTTCAGCATTCATTTTATTTTCCCTGACAGATTCCATTTCGATCGGCTTCCCGTAAACAACCTTCAATTTCCCAAATGCTTTATATGGGCCGATTATAGCACAGGGGACAATATGAGCATCAGATCTCAGGGCGAAAAAGCCCGCACCAGCCTGTCCCTTGCCAATTTCACCTGTCTTGCTTCTTGTTCCCTCTGGAAACAATCCTAAAACATGTCCTTCTTTTAAAACAGCCAGACCTTTTCGCAATGCTTCCCTGTCACTCATGCCCCTTTTAACAGGAAACGCATTAACATTTCTTACAATGGTCCCGATGACCGGCACTGAAAAGAGCTCATCCTTTGCCATAAAATGTACGGGACGGACTGACGTAATCCCAACAGCCAGAGGATCCATGTTATTAATATGGTTAGCACAAAGAAGAACGCCACCTTCTGAAGGAATGTTCTCTTTGCCGATGACCTCGATTCTATAAACTGGTTTTAACGCTAAATTAACTAATGATTTTGCAAAAGAATAAAACGTCAATTTCACCCAATCCTTTCATGGGCCAATTCCATTATTTTTTCTACGACATCTGCAATAGATAAAGACGTGGTATCAATCACGATTGCATCATCAGCCTTCATCAACGGAGCAATTTCTCGCTCAGAATCAATCTTATCCCTTGCAGAAATCTCTGCTTTCAGCTGTTCAAGATCGGAAGGAAATCCCTTTTGAATATTTTCCGCATGTCTGCGCTGTGCTCTCTCATCAACACTGGCAAGAAGGAAGACTTTAACCTCAGCATTTGGAAGGACGTGGGTCCCGATATCCCTTCCATCCATAACGACTCCACCGTCTATTGCAAACATCTGTTGCCGTTTCACCATTTCCTTCCTTACTTTTTCATGCACAGCTACAAATGACACTTGATTAGTAACTGCCCCTGTCCTGATTTCCACAGTGATTTCGGTACCGTCGAGCAATACCTTTTGCCCTGCTTCTCCTGGCATAAGCTCAATGCTTGTACCATTCAACAGGCTAATCATTTCCTCTTCATCATTTAAATCCTTTCCCTCCCTTATTGCCTTGTATGTAAGGGCACGGTACATTGCTCCGGTGTCGATATATATATAAGTCAGTTTTTCTGCAACAATCTTGGCAACTGTACTTTTTCCCGCTGCTGCAGGACCATCTATTGCGATTGAAATTCGTTTACTCATATTTCCTCCTGATACGCTCCTTGTTGTTACATTTTTCATTCTTTATTTTAACACAAAATTTATTTATTCCTCTTTAATCATTTCATTTTTTATTGAACAAACTTATTTGATTTGAAGTCCCCGTTATCCTTACTTTTCATTCCTATCCAGTGATTATGCTCATGCGCCATGATTTTTTTCTAGATTCGTTGACCCAACTCACAGAATGTTCATAAATGAGGAATACACTGACTTCGCCAGACTCCTTTGCTTAAAAAATCTTAAAATAATTAAAAGAGGCAAAAAAAGAAAGCAGGCGAACCTGCTTACTCACTGATTCTGATCGTTTCGAGAACCTCGGAATGATTATTGTCTGTTACACCTTCATATTGAGTTATTTGTTTAAGTTCTGGAAAAGCATTGAACTCATGGAAAAACAGCTGTGCAATGACCAAAAAAACAAATTGGATAACCGCGACTTTTATTAGGATTCTTTCAAAAGTTTTCATGAAATTTACTCCTGTTAACAAATTAATTTGTTATTATTATCGGAGCAACAGTAAATATTTATTCTTGATTTAGAGAGGCAAGCCCTTTTTCTTCATCGCCAGCTGTCTTTCAAAACAAAACCTTATCAAAAGCTGCCTATCAGGTCCAGTTGGTTTCACAAACTCTACAGAAACTTTGTTCATCTGGCCCGGGCGTTCTATAATTCTAACAACTCTGCCATGGAATTTCCTATATTCATATTCACCATTCTGCATAGGAAGCACAAACCAGCTTTCAATTTCCATACCTGGTTTCATACCACTGTCCTTGCCTGCGATCAATGCCGTTCCTCCTGCGCTGATATCATCAGTAACAGTCGTAAATGGAGGGAATTCACCTTTGCTTGATGAAACAGCAACATCGACAGAAGTTTCGACGCGAACATATTGCCTGCGTTGAATTTTAATAAGATGCTCATTTCCTGGATAAGAAAGGACCACCATAGGGATTTTCATCTTTACCCTGCCCTTAACCTCTGTGTCGAAGTAATAATGCGAACCCGTATCTGTTGCGAAGACCGCCTTCAAAGGGGTCCCTTCCAGAAGAAAAACCGTTCGGTTCGTGCTTGTGTTTATAGGATAATCAATATAAAGGTCATTTCCACTTCGCTCGACGAGCTTGCATTTATATTGCTCGAAATTATCTGAGTATTTATACTCCAAAATTATAATGTCACCAATCTTGATCATAGATAGCCCTCTTCCTCACACAATTTCCCAAATAATTTATGCCATTATTATGACACGATGGGGATATCTGGTGCAATAGGAAAAGCGATAGCTTCAGCAAAACCCGAGTAATCACTGAAATAAAAAAAGGAAAAGCACTCGGCTTTTCCCTAGACAACATCTTCGTATGTTCGTTCTGCATTATGCAATTTCTCGACTTTTTCTTCAGTTCCATCCTCTGCATTGATGTAAATCCTGAAGGTATCATTACCTAGAACTCCTAAGAATTCGTAGCACAGCACCTCTTCATTCAAATCATTCATAATAACTGCCTTGCTCTGGTCCATCACATTCAAATTTGGGTTTATTTTAGTTTTTGCCTCTTCAATAGTAATAGCAGGCTCTGGAATCTCTCTCGTTTTATGAGACTTCAAATAATCATCGGCTGAAAACCCGATAATATTGCCATTATCCAACGCTACTTTCATCTTTATATCATCAGGGTATATTTTGACTCCATCCTGGTTCCCAATGAAGGTGAAGACTCCAATATTATCATATTGAGCACTTTCGAACAGGTTCAAGCTCTCAAATTTATTTTCTTTCAGAAACGCAATTGCCTTGTTTGAGGCCTCATTAAGACTAATGTTCTGTTTCGGCACATCCCTGGCAAGCAGGAACCAGATTGGATATCCGCCTTTTTTAGTTATGTCCATACTCGCTTCCAGATTTGTCTTTTCATCTCTAATAGAGACACTGAAAAACCCATAGTCCGAACCTTTACCACTTTCAGCTACCTTGACATCACCCACATTTCCTAGGGATGCATATTTCCTTGCAATCTTTATAGCTTCGTTTTCTGTTATTCTTTTTCCTGGAAGCTTTTTAAAGTTTTCATCTTTTTTTTGCAGATTAAGCTGAGCCGGACCAAAATCTGTCTCACTGTAGCCTTCTACCGTTTTTTCTACAGTTTTAAAACCATCTA
>DMSR01000537.1 GCA_003457145.1 Bacillus sp. (in: firmicutes) | reverse complement strand
GTGTAGTTTAGTGGTAAAACCTCAAGAAGCGTACCAAATCCGTGGCTTTCCCAAGGCAGATTGCCATGTACTTATCAAGGGAATTAACCGATTTCTCCCTTCCTAAAATCGGCGAAGAGTTTGGCGGCCGAGATCACACTACCGTCATCCATGCACATGAAAAAATCTCAAAAATGGTCGCGATTGATTCCCACATGCAAAAACAGCTTAAAGAGATAAATGAGCAATTAAGAGTTTAGGGAAAGTGTGAATAACTCATCATCAGTTACGCACAGTCTGTCCACATGTGGATAGGCTGTGTTTCCTTTGACAAAAGCTACTTATCCACAAATCCACAGGCCCTACTAGTACTTCTACTATCTTTTAAAACATATTAGTATATGATTTTAAGAAGAAATTTATACCTAAACGGAGGATTAAAAAATGAGATTTATAATCCAACGCGACTCTTTGCTTCAAAGCGTCCAGGATGTAATGAAAGCAGTAACAAGCAGGACAACAATTCCAATTTTGACTGGAATCAAGATTGTGGCTAACGAAGAGGGAGTAACTCTTACTGGCAGCGATTCTGATATTTCCATTGAATCTTTCATCCCTAAAGAAGAAGACGGGGATGAAATTGTCGAGATCAAACAGCCAGGATCAATTGTATTGCAGGCGCGTTTTTTCAGTGAAATTGTCAAAAAACTTCCTACAGACTCAGTGGAAATCGAAGTTCACAACAACCTGCAGACTGTTATTCGTTCCGGTAGATCTGAATTTAATCTAAATGGCCTGGATGCTGAAGAATATCCACATCTTCCGCAAATATCAGAAGAAAATATTTTCCGTATTCCAACTGATTTGTTAAAAGGCTTAATCCGGCAGACTGTCTTTTCAGTGTCCACCTCAGAAACACGCCCCATCTTGACAGGTGTAAACTGGAAGGTGGAAAACAATGAATTAATCTGTATTGCAACAGACAGCCACAGGCTTGCCCTAAGAAAGGCTATGCTGGAAGCTGAAAATACAGGTAACTACAATGTTGTCATTCCTGGAAAGAGCCTTACTGAATTGAGTAAAATTCTTGATGACGGTTCCGAGACAGTCGATATCGTCATTACAGAAAACCAGGTATTGTTCAAAGCGAAACATTTATTATTCTTCTCAAGACTTCTTGAAGGGAACTATCCGGATACTGCAAGATTGATCCCGAATGAGAGCAAAACAGATGTTGTAGTAAACACAAAGGAATTCCTCCATGCGATTGACCGTGCTTCGCTGCTTGCAAGAGAGGGAAGAAACAATGTCGTAAAGTTTTCAACAATTGAAGGTGGAGCAATCGAAATTTCTTCCAATACTCCGGAGATTGGAACGGTTGTCGAGGAAATTCAAAGCCAGTCAATCGATGGGGAGGATCTGAAAATATCATTCAGCGCGAAATATATGATGGACGCTCTGAAAGCTCTGGAGGGAACAGAAATCCAGGTCAGCTTTACGGGAGCAATGAGGCCGTTCGTCATCCGTCCACTTCATGATGATTCAATTCTGCAGCTGATCCTGCCTGTCAGGACTTATTAATTCGACTGCAAGAGTTTAAATTCTGTAAATCGGCCTGTTGATCCCTATCTCCAGGCGCATATCCCCACAAATAGTCCGCCAGTTTTTCACTGGTGGCTTTTTTTATAAGGCTATTTGTGGGAAGAAAAAACACGAATAGTTTATGCCTTTATAAGGTTGCCGCTTGCGAAATTTGTTTATTTTCCAGAGAAAAATAAGAAAATTTGTTTCTATGGAAAATATTTAGTAAAATAAAGTATTAAGTCCTTTTGGAAGAAAAGGGTGAGACCGTGAACATGGAAATAAAGATTGATACTGAATTTATTACGCTTGGCCAATTCTTAAAATTAGCCGATGTGATTCAATCAGGCGGAATGGCGAAGTGGTTTTTAAGTGAACATGATGTTTTTATCAATGGTGAACAAGATCAGCGAAGAGGAAAAAAGCTTCGTTCAGGAGACCAGGTGAGGATTCCTGGATTTGGCGAGTTTATCATAACGCAATAATCCAGAGGATGAGCTGTTCATGTATATAGATGAATTACTATTAAGGAACTACCGCAACTACCAGGGACTAGAGGTTGCATTTGAAAATAAAGTGAATGTGATTCTTGGGGAAAACGCCCAGGGAAAGACGAATGTCATGGAATCGATCTATGTGCTCGCTATGGCAAAGTCACACAGGACGTCAAATGATAAAGATTTGATTCGCTGGGACGAGGAATATGCTAAAATAGAGGGACGGATTAAAAAGAACAATGGATCGCTGCCAATGCAGCTTGTCATTTCCAAAAAGGGCAAGCGAGCTAAATGCAATCACTTGGAGCAGCGTAAGCTTAGCCAATACGTTGGCAATATGAATGTTGTTATGTTCGCGCCTGAAGATCTCCATCTTGTAAAAGGGAGCCCTCAAGTAAGGCGGCGTTTTATTGATATGGAAATTGGCCAGGTATCGGCGATTTATTTGCACGATATCAGCCAGTACAACAAAATACTTCAACAGAGGAATCATTATCTCAAACAAATGCAAATGAAAAAAAGCACCGATTTAACAATGCTAGAAATATTGACTGAGCAATTTATCCAGGCGGCTGCGAAAATTGTTGTTAAGCGATTCCAATTCCTGAATCTGCTAGAACAATGGGCTATGCCGATCCATCAAGGGATATCAAGAGGGCTTGAAAGATTGAAGATTGTCTATAAACCTTCTGCAGATGTATCAGAAGATGATGATTTGTCGAAAATGATAGAAGTCTATGAAGAAAAATTTGTTAAAATTAAGCAAAGAGAGATTGACCGTGGGATAACTATGTTCGGTCCGCACCGGGATGATCTGCAATTTTTTGTAAATGGCAGGGATGTTCAGACATTCGGTTCGCAAGGCCAGCAGAGAACAACCGCCCTCTCGTTGAAGTTGGCAGAAATAGAGCTGATTAATTCCGAGATTGGCGAATATCCAATCCTGCTGCTTGATGATGTGTTATCTGAGTTAGATGATTATCGCCAATCCCATTTATTAAATACCATCCAGGGAAAAGTTCAAACATTCGTAACGACAACAAGTGTGGATGGAATTGACCATCAGACGCTGAAAGAAGCGGCAGCATACAAAGTGGAGTCAGGCGAAATGTCGAGAATTCAATGAGGTGGCCTTAATGTATTTACATGTTGGTGAAGAAGTCCTGGTAAGGACAAAGGATATTATTTCCATTTTAGATATCGAAAGCGCAAACTCTTCCCCTTTTATGGAGGAATTCATTACCCGCCAGAGTCAGCCGATT
Organism: Bacillus sp. (in: firmicutes); assembly: GCA_003457145.1. GTDB lineage: Bacteria > Bacillota > Bacilli > Bacillales > Cytobacillaceae > Mesobacillus. The sequence continues at coordinate 2,728 of DMSR01000537.1, read as the reverse complement.
GTCCATCTGACCAAAGGGGCAGTCACGTCGATTGTGGTTACTGGCAGCCACATATACTATTCCCCTCTCGCATCCGGAACATTAAAAAAACGCTCCCTAAAATTATCCGTTCAGGAGTTTTAAAATATAAGAGTTTTACAAAGATAATTGGCTTCGAGCTCTTTTCGAGATGCTCCTAACACAAAGAAACTTAAATAACCGTAAAAATCCAGAAGCCGGTTTTTACTTTCGGGTTTGAAAGCAACAAAGTTTACGGAAAGAACCTTTACAAAAGAAGAGTCAAAATGAAAGTGTAGGTGATCGATATGGCAATGGATCAACAAGCCATGCAGGGACAAGCGTACGATGAAAACCAGATACAAGTGCTCGAAGGCCTGGAGGCAGTACGTAAACGTCCGGGGATGTATATCGGTTCAACGAGTGCAAAAGGCTTGCACCATCTCGTATGGGAAATCGTTGATAATAGTATTGATGAAGCACTGGCGGGCTACTGTGACGAGATTAATGTCATTATCGAAGAAGACAATAGTATTACAGTAAAAGATAACGGCCGTGGAATCCCTGTTGGAATCCATGAGAAAATGGGCAGGCCAGCCGTTGAGGTCATCATGACTGTACTTCACGCCGGCGGAAAATTCGGCGGAGGCGGCTACAAGGTTTCCGGAGGACTCCATGGTGTAGGAGCATCCGTTGTAAACGCCCTTTCCACGTATCTGGAAGTCTTTGTACATCGTGATGGGAAAATCCATTATCAAAAATTCGAACGTGGTATAGTCGGACCAGATCTTAAGGTAATCGGTGAAACAGATAGTACTGGAACAATCGTACACTTCCAGCCAGACCCTGAGATCTTTACTGAAACCCTTGAGTACGACTATGATACGCTGGCAAACCGTTTGCGTGAGCTTGCATTCTTAAACAAGGGCCTTAAAATCACAGCAGAAGATAAGCGGGCTGATGGTAAAAAGAATGAGTATTACTACGAAGGCGGTATTAAATCTTATGTAGAGCATTTAAACCGTACAAGAGAAGTGCTCCATGATGAACCCATATACATTGAAGGCGAAAAAGAAGGCATCACGATCGAGGTTGCCATTCAATACAACGATAGTTATACGGGAAGTATTCATTCGTTTGCGAATAACATCCACACCCATGAAGGCGGTACGCATGAATTTGGTTTTAAGACCGCTCTTACAAGGGTGATCAATGACTATGCACGTAAGCATGGGATTTTCAAAGATGCAGATTCCAACCTTTCCGGTGATGATGTTCGTGAAGGATTGACAGCAATTGTTTCTGTTAAACATCCGAATCCTCAATTCGAAGGGCAAACCAAAACGAAACTGGGCAATTCGGAAGTCCGTGCAGTTACGGATACGCTCTTTTCAGAGCACTTTGAGAAATTCCTGCTCGAAAACCCAACAGTGGCAAGAAAAATCGTTGAAAAAGGCCTGATGGCTGCAAGGGCTAGACTTGCGGCTAAGAAGGCACGTGAGCTGACAAGACGCAAAAGTGCTTTGGAGATTTCCAGCCTTCCGGGAAAACTGGCAGACTGCTCTTCCAAAGATCCTGCAATCAGTGAACTCTATGTTGTAGAGGGTGACTCTGCAGGTGGTTCAGCTAAGCAGGGTCGTGACCGGCACTTCCAGGCAATTTTGCCTTTAAGGGGTAAAATCCTGAATGTAGAGAAGTCAAGGCTGGACAAAATCCTGTCCAACAATGAAGTAAGAGCAATTATCACTGCGATCGGAACGGGAATCGGCGAAGACTTCGATCTTGCAAAAGCCCGTTACCATAAAATTGTCATCATGACAGATGCGGACGTAGATGGCGCGCATATCCGTACTTTATTATTGACGTTCTTATACCGATATATGAGACAGATTCTCGAAGCTGGATATATTTATATTGCGCAACCGCCTTTGTACAAAATACAGCAGGGCAAACGCATTGAATACGCCTATAACGACAAGCAGCTTGACGAGGTTCTTGGCCAGCTGTCACAGCTTCCGAAGCCAGGAATACAGCGTTACAAAGGTCTTGGAGAGATGNNGAGCAGCTGTGGGAAACTACCATGAATCCAGAATCCAGGACATTGCTTCAGGTGCGCCTTGAAGACGCGATTGAGGCAGATGAAACCTTTGAAATCCTGATGGGCGACAAAGTAGAGCCTCGCAGAAACTTTATCGAAGAAAATGCAATCTATGTAAAGAACCTAGACATTTAATATATGGCCAGGATAGCAGGTGTGGCCTCTATCCTGCTTTTTACTGATTGGCACCTAACTGATTGTAATGGCATATCCATAATGCGGTATGGGCTGAACAGAGTTTAATTTCAAAGGAATACAGGTCTTTCAGGTCCGACGGACAATAAGTCCAATTGCCGACGTTGTCACAGCACGTGGCGGTTTTAGTCGGCCATTGCTTGTGGGGACTGACCAAGAAGTTTTTGTTTTTCTTACTAAAGGAGGTTTCTCTTAAATGGCTGAGACACCAAATTCTCGTGTAAAAGAGATTAATATTAGCCAGGAAATGCGTTCTTCTTTCCTGGATTATGCCATGAGCGTTATCGTTGCTCGTGCGCTTCCGGATGTGCGTGATGGCTTGAAGCCAGTGCATAGAAGGATACTTTATGCGATGCACGATCTTGGCATGCATTCGGACAAGGCCTATAAAAAGTCGGCGAGGATCGTCGGTGAAGTTATCGGTAAGTACCACCCGCA
>DMSR01000084.1 GCA_003457145.1 Bacillus sp. (in: firmicutes) | reverse complement strand
CTGCCAGCTCTACCAAAGATCAGCGGATGTCTTCCTTGGGGTTCCGTTCAATATTGCTTCCTATGCACTGCTGACCTTAATGGTTGCGCATGTATGTGACCTGGAACCAGGTGAATTCATTCATACATTCGGGGACACCCATATTTACACCAATCATTTAGAGCAGGTGAAGCTTCAGCTTGGGCGTGATCCGAAACCGTTGCCGCAAATGAACATAAATCCTGAAGTGAAATCAATTTTTGATTTTAAATTTGACGATTTTGAATTAGTCAATTATGAAGCACACCCACATATTAAAGGGGCTGTAAGTGTATGATATCCCTAATCTGGGCAATGGATGAGAACAGGGTCATTGGGTTACATAATCAGCTGCCATGGAGGCTGCCTGAGGATTTGAAATTTTTTAAGCGCATGACGATGGGCCACCCGATCGCTATGGGCAGAAAAACGTATGAGTCTATTGGCAGACCGCTGCCTGGAAGAGAAAACATTGTGATTACTAGAGATCAACGCTTCAGTCCAGAGGGATGCACTATATTGAACTCTATTCAGGGATTCATTGATTATGCTGATCAATGTAACGGAGAAGTATTTGTTATAGGCGGTGCGGAAATTTTCAAGGAAATCCTCCCTGAGGCAGACAAGCTATATATTACAATGATCCACGATCAGTTTGAAGGAGATACATTTTTTCCTGTCTTTGACATAGATAATTGGCAGCTTGAAACAAGGGAACAGGGAAAAAAGGATGAAAAAAATCCGTATGAATATGAATTTTTAATTTATAAACGCAAATAAATGTTAAAGCAGTCCTTCATGGACTGCTTTTTATTTGGATTTAATTACTCAACAGTATGGTTTTGCGTGTATAAATCCTATATAATGAACTTTTGAAAAGACGTAGGAGGAATAGGAATAAAATGCTTCGATTGATTACATGTCTGGTCTACATGGGGGGCTATCTTATATTCAGTATACCTAAGCTCTCGAGAATGAAGAAATTGCCGATAAGTATGCCGCTTGAGCAAAAGAATTTTCTTGTCCATGAAACGCCAAAACAATGGTCTAAAACGATTATGGCCATTACAGGCTCTGAGATAGAAATGGTAGGGATCCATTTGATTCCTGAAGGTCCCGTACTTTTTGCCAGCAACCATGAAGGGAATTTTGATATTCCAGTTTTGCTGGGGTCGATTGATAAACCTTTTGGGTTCATCTCCAAAATTGAAATCAAAAAGATACCGATTCTTTCCTCATGGATGGAACTCATTCATTGTGTGTTTTTAGATCGGAAAAACCGACAAAAGGCTGCCGGATCAATTATGTCGGGTGTAGAGCTTTTAAAGGAAGGACATTCGCTTGTTATTTTTCCTGAAGGAACAAGAAGCAAGGGAGGACCGATTGGCCTTTTTAAAGCAGGAGGTTTCCGTTTGGCGATGGATTCAGGGGTTCCAATCGTACCCATTTCAATTGAAGGTACATCTGGTGTATTTGAAATGAATGGCAGATTGGTCAAACCTGCAAAGATTTCAGTCAAAGTTTCCCCTCCAATTTATTCTCAACAATATAAGGGTAAAGATTTGATTGAAATAGCTGGAGAGGTTCGCGATATAATTATCAAGAGCCGGAAGGAAAAGCGGATTGCTTCTTAAAGGACAAATTACAAACCCCTGCGAAAAATGGCAGGGGTTTTGCTGATGGATAAGTATTGATACCTTTCTCTTCATTTCTAGGGACATGGATAGATGAATTTTTTGTTAGGCAGTTTACGGCTATCGGTTTATTTCGCCCCCTAGTTCATGTCATTTATAAGCACGAAGGCGAATCTGCCGCCGATGAGGCTCACTTGGGGTCTGCCCAAGAAGATTATTCAAGCGGAAAATCAACAATAAAGAGTAGAGGCTTTTATAAAAATAGTGGAAACCTATTCGAATTGTGCAAGGCGATCCATCATCTGTTTAAAATCTGCTGGAACACAAAAGTCATCAGCTTTAAAATTCGCTCTAATCCATTCCACCATTTCAAAGGGACTGTTGAAGTATTCTCCACTGGTATCACTTTTTCGAATCATATATCTCCCGTTATCCTCATCGATTGTAACCTCCACTGGCAAAGCACCGTCAAAACTGTTTAATTCAAATTCCATTTTTTATTCCCTCCAAGAAATTTTCCTTATTATATGCTATTCTACTACCATTCTATTCAATGGAAAAGCTAAGGTTTTAAATATTTTAAAAATTCACTCGAAATTTTGTGTAAAGATGTTATAATTGACAAATTAATATTTTTTTGCGAAGTGAGGGTGACAGTATGGAACAGGAGACAATAAAGAAAAAATGGGTAAATGTTGAGGATATTTTAATAGCCTATAGGCATCTAAAAGAGATTGTTGCCCATACACCGCTGCAATTGAACCACCGTTTATCAGAGAAGTACCAGGCAGAGATTTATTTAAAGAGAGAAGATTTACAGCATGTAAGGTCTTTCAAACTAAGAGGAGCTTATTATTCAATGAAACTCTTATCTGAAGCTGGACTTGAAAAAGGGGTAGTTTGTGCAAGTGCGGGTAATCATGCACAAGGTGTGGCGTTCGCCTGCCGGCAGTTAGGTATCAGCGGGAAAATCTACATGCCTGCGACTACACCTGGCCAAAAGGTAAGCCAGGTTGAAATGTTCGGACGCGGATATGTGGAAATTATCCTGACAGGGGATACCTTTGATGACTCCTATCGCGAGGCCAGGTCATGTGCCAACAAGGAAGGAAGGGAATTTATCCATCCTTTTGATGATGAGAAAGTAATTGCCGGGCAAGGAACAGTAGCAGTGGAAATTATGAATGACTGCCAGGAATCCATTGATTATGTCATTGCCAGTATTGGCGGAGGAGGATTGATGGCTGGACTGAGTACGTACATAAAAAGTGTGTCACCTGCTACTAAAATGGTTGGGGTCGAACCTAGTGGAGCTGCATCGATGAGTGCAGCTTTCACCAATAATAGTGTTATTCCTTTAGAACACATAGAGACTTTCGTTGACGGAGCGGCAGTTAAGTGTGTTGGAAATAAAACTTTTGAGATTTGCAATGAGACAGTGGATGAACTAGTTGATGTTCCTGAAGGAAAGGTATGCACGGCAATATTGGAACTCTATAATGAACATGCGATTGTAACGGAGCCAGCGGGGGCCCTGCCGATTGCCGCTCTTGATCTTTTGAGGAATGAAATCAAGGGTAAGACAGTTGTGTGTGTCATTAGCGGAGGCAACAATGACATCAGCAGGATGCAGGAAATTAAGGAACGTTCACTGCTCCATGAAGGCTTACTCCATTATTTCATCGTCAACTTCCCACAGCGAGCTGGAGCATTAAGGGAATTCCTTGACGATGTACTTAATCCCGGTGATGACATTACACGTTTTGAATATACGAAAAAAAATAATAAGGAGAGCGGTCCTGCACTTGTAGGAATTGAATTGAAGCACAAAAAAGATTATAGCAGGCTGATTGAGAGTATGGAAAGGAAAGGCTTTTCATTTATGGAATTAAACAAGGATCATCAGCTGTTTAATTTACTGGTATAATATTTTTAGGTGGTTTTTCCCTTAATGGACTAAAGTTTTATAAATGTTGCTGCCTTAATAAGCACTTTTATCCCTGCCCAAAAGCCCGTGCATTGTTTTTGTTCTGAACTTTGAAATGCACAAAGATTTCGAAAATGATTTTAATAATTNNGAGTAAAAGTACTATAATCATAGTAGATTCACAAAATGAAAAAGGAGATGTTACTATGTTGAATAACATCGGAGTTCCAGGGTTAATCTTAATCCTTGTTTTGGCCTTGATTATTTTTGGACCAAAGAAACTTCCAGAAATCGGCCGTGCGTTTGGCCAGACTCTTCGAGAGTTTAAAAAGTCAACTAAGGAATTGACAAGTGATGTTATGGAAGAGTTTGAAGAGGAAAAGAAGGAAATCACTAAAATTACTAAATAAGGTGTAAGATGCTTTTATCTTACTCCTTTTTTCTTAGAGGCTC
>DMSR01000179.1 GCA_003457145.1 Bacillus sp. (in: firmicutes) | reverse complement strand
TACCTTTTTCAAAGTCATATTTTTGGTAAAGATAATCTAATAATGATAAAAATATGACTTTGAAAAAGGTAAAAAGACCCATCTGAAGGGTCAAACCGGCTATTGTCGCAAGAGCAGCCCCGACGCTTTTATCTGCGAGCAGCAGAACCTCATCCATCCGCGACCACAGCACAGAAAATGCAATTACACCAATGAAGCTGATTTTAAGAATGGATTTTAACATTTCCACAATCGCCCTCATTGAAAAAATCCGTTTAAAGCCACTGATCGGGTTAATTTTTTCCAGTTTCATTTGAATCGCTTCTGGTGCAAACATGAATCCGACTTGCATATAGTTAGCAGCCACCCCTGCAATCAAAGCGACCATCATCACAGGGCCTAGGAAAAGTACAAGCTCTGAGAGTATTTCTATTAAGATCAATTCAATATTTTTCTCCGTTAAATCCATAAATAAATAATTTTGCAGGGAATGGCGGAGAACGCCGATCAATCTCTCGGTCATGGTTTTCCCAAAAAACATCAGGAACAAAAAGACCGAAAGCAGGACAATCGCTGTATTTACGTCCTGGCTTTTTGCAACCTGTCCCTTTTTCCGCGCATCCTGCTTCTTTTTAGGAGTAGCTTTTTCTGTTTTTTCACCCGCGAAAAACTGCAGGTCCAATGATAAGAAATTCATTTAAGCCCCTCCAATTAACTCCATTAACCCTCGCATTGTTGAAAGTGTCGTAGCAAAGAGATCCGAAACCACCATCATCAAAACTCCCATCACCGCAAACATCACGAGAAAACTCACCCCTATTTTCACAGGCAGTCCGACTACGAATATATTCAACTGCGGAACGGTTCTCGCAACAATTCCAAGTGCGATATCCACTAAAAACAAGGTTCCTACAACCGGCATGGACATCTGGAAGGCAATGATGAACATTTTATTGAATGACAGGAGGATGAACTCTGCTATATTCTGATTACCGAAAGGAATCATCACCTGGTCAATTGGTACAAAGTTATAACTGTAAAAGATGCCATCAATAAGCAAGTGATGTCCGTTAATAGAAAGCAAAAACAAAAGCGCGATCGTATATAAGTATTGGCCCATCAACGGACTCTGCGCACCAGTTTGCGGATCAATGACGTTGGCTATTGCAAAACCCATCTGAAAGTCAATGAACCCTCCAGCAATCTGGACTGCCGACATCATAAGTGCAGCAATGAATCCGATTAATAAGCCCACAAGTGCCTCTTTAATAACCAGCAGAAAATAACTGCCATCAATTGCGATTTCAGGTGCTCCTATCGCTGAAAACATTATTAGGGCAAGGAAGAATGATAAACCGACTTTATGTGATGCAGGTATTGTTCTGTATGAAAACAGCGGCATCATCAAGAAAAAAGATGTTACCCTGACGAAAATCAGCAGGAATGCCGGGAACGATGGAATGAATTCTAACATCGTCTCATCCTATAAACCTGGTCAAGTTCGAGAAAATTTCGCTTGCATAAGAAAGCATATAGCTGAGCATCCAAGGGCCAAAGAATACGACGCCTACCAGCACGGCTACAATTTTAGGCACAAAGGCAAGCGTCTGTTCCTGGATTTGTGTTGTTGCCTGAAAAATACTTACAATCAAACCCACTACAAGGGCAAGGAGGAGCAAAGGCCCGGAAATCATAAGAACCGTGTAAATCCCTCGTTCTGCTATAGATATGACTGCTTCTGAAGTCATTGTTTAATCACCTGCTTAAAAACTTTGTAATAAAGATTTCACTACTAAATACCATCCATCTACCATAACAAACAGCAAAATCTTAAATGGTAGTGAAATCATTACTGGCGGAAGCATCATCATCCCCATTGACATCAGGACACTGGCTACAACCATATCAATCACCAAAAATGGTATAAAGATCATGAAACCAATCTGAAACGCTGTTTTGATCTCACTGATGGCAAAGGCCGGCACAAGAGAAGTCAGCGGTATGTCTGCCACGGATTCCGGCGGTTCTGCCTTTGAATATTCCAGGAATAAGGCGAGATCCTTTTGCCTAGTATGGGCGCTCATGAATTCTTTAAAAGGGATGGAAGCCCTCTCATATGCCTCTTCCAGATTAATCTCTTCATTGAATAATGGAGTCAATGCCTGTTCATTCACTTCCTGGAAGGTCGGAGCCATGATGAAAAATGATAGGAACAGAGATAAACCGATCAACACTTGGTTCGGCGGCATTTGCTGGGTTGCAAGCGCCGTTCTGACAAAGGAAAGAACGATAATGATCCTTGTAAAACTTGTCATTAAAATCAAGATGCTTGGCGCAAGAGACAGTACGGTCAGCAGCAGCATCAGCTTTACAGATGTCGATACATTCTCAGGAGCACTGCTGTTAAAAAACTCCATAAACTCATTCATTTCTGTCTGACCCTTTCTTTTGTATCTCTTCAAGCAGCTTTTTTCTTCCGCTGGTCATTTCATTTAGCTGAGTTTTTAATAATGCGGAAAAATTCGTGCTATCTTTGCCGTCATCGTTATTCGCTCTTTTCAGGAACTTTGTCACAATATCGCTTGGTTGAACAAGCTGTTCGATTTTGTTGTTATATTCCTGGATGATTTGACTGTATTCCTCTGAGTCGTCAATTTCTTTTAACAGCTGAATATTCTCGCCAACACCAACTATGAGCAGTCGGTTGCCCGCCTTGACAATCTGGATTGACCTATTTGCCCCAAGACTTGTCCCGCCAAGATTTTCAACTAATTGTGAGCTTTTATAAGACATGCTCTTTTTATTTATAAATCGAAGCAGGAA